>JBALXO010000109.1:0-3655 GCA_036960615.1 Cocleimonas sp.
TTTAAAAAGACACCCCCCTACTTTTTGAAGGTTTCTACTTTAAAACTAGTCATATATTGTAGAAATTTATTAATGACATTCCATCAACAACGAAATATTCTTCTCGTATCAACTACGGTGTATAAAATTCATGGATATTTCTCACCTTAAAACCTTTCTGGAAATTTACCAAACAAGGCATTTTCGTAAATCTGCTGAAAAGCTATTCATTACACAATCTGCAGCAAGCGCTCGCATTAAACTATTAGAAGAAAATTTAGGCGTTAAACTCTTTACGCGTGAAAAACGTAAAATCGAACCCACTTCAGCTGCTCATCGGTTTTATAAATATGCGGATGTGGTGGTTAGCAATTGGGATCAAGCAAAGCAGATGGTGGCACTACCTGATGATGTTGAGCAATCGATTTCTCTCGCTTGTATGGCAGATGTTTGGCATTTATTTTTGAATAATTGGATTAGTGATATTCAGCGTCAAAGTCCTGAACTTGCCTTTAATTTGACGATCAATCAAGCCAATAATATCACCGAAAATGTTATCAATGGCACCTTGGATTTAGGTTTAGTATTTGAGCCGATGAATCTACCCAATTTACAAATGCAGGAAGTTCTCACTTTTGATATTAAATTGTTCTCCACTAAACCACAGCAGAAGGTCGAAGACGCATTAAATGAAGATTATGTGATGGTTGATTGGGGACCATCTTTCGCCTACGAATACTCACAAAAATACGCAGAAAGAGCACTAGCCACAATTCAAACCAACTATGGCGTAATGGCCTTAGATATTTTAAAGAATAAAGGTGGTGCAGCTTACTTGCCAGATTTGAAGGCTTTGCGTGAAGATGAGTCAATTACTTTACATGAAGTTGAAAACGCATTTGTTTTTGAACGTAAACTCTATGCAATTTTTCGCAAAAACACTCCTTTGACAAATAAAATCGAAACATTAATCAGAGTGGTTAATAAGAATATTAGTAATTAGAAAACCTCTGTTCAAGAGAAGAAACTCTTGAACAGAGGTTTGGGGAGCACCATCAATGAGATGCGTTTGGACTACCTACTTTAAAAATGAAAAATCAAACTTCTTAACTTAATAATCGAGATCATAATCCCAATTATCCTCCTGCTCCTTTAAGGCCTTGCGCTCAAAGTAATCTTCAATACGATGACGAGCGTCTCTTTTTGCTTTTGTTTTGTGTTGTCTTTTCATTATTTTTGAATCATTAAAGTCCAACTCAAAATCATCATTTAACTCAATATCGACAAAATCATCATCGTAATCATTTTGTTTTCGATCAGTTGACATTTCATACTCCTAAAACCTGATTAAAAATAATCTTAAACACCTACAGCTATAAGACATATTGAATCTTTACATGAATAAAATAAAATGAATAACAAAAAATAATATTCAATTTAACAATTATTTTTGCTTAAAGAGAGAGCATCATTTTTAACTAGTAACCTTATCCTGAAAGAGGTGACACTAAATTCGAAAGAAAATTTAACAAAAATTTTTCATCAGTTTGATCATAAAATACCATTAAAAGTGCATACTTTTTTAATCTGAAACACAGTAAATGGATTTATAATCCAGCGAATTTCTCGTCTAAAGAGAGAGGGTGATTGATGTCTTATATTGGGGTACATCAAAAACAATCATTTATTCACAAAATTTTATAAAAGGAGAAAATGGTGATTATTAACAAACTATTAGCCACCAGCTTAATAATATTAAGTGCGAATCTAGTTTTATTACCTGCCGTATCGGCACAAACCACAGAAGAAAGCACTGCAACAGAAAACACCGAGCAGCTAGAAATTATCGACAATAGTCTTGAAATAGAATGTATTACAGGTGTTGAGTACGATGCATTAACCGAACAACAAAAGGTCGATCAAGAATTACCATTATGTGATGAATACGAAATCAGCACAGAAGAACTCGCAGCAGAAGGCTATGAACAAGAAACTACAACCGAACAAGCCACAGAAATTGAAGTATGCATTCCGCCGCTAGATTATGACTCGATGACAAGTGCAGAGAGGGCAGCGATTGATGCCCCGTTATGCGATGAATAAATAGTAGTGCATTGATCTTTCGGCTCAACTAGGCGTTGCGATCCATCCTCGAATGAATCACGTACAATTTGTACGCTCAAACTTTCTCCGTGCGGTCGCGCCTTGATTTGAACCAAAATCTAAATGCCCTAACGATTAAATACTTAATCAAAAAAGCCCCTTTTTAGGGGCTTTTTTGTGTTTAAAAAGACCCCCCCTACTTTTTACCACTTTCCATAGAAAAGGACAAAAAGTAGGGGGGGTGTATTCATTGCTAAGTGAAGCAAGAATAAGCATCTTCTTTCTTCTGCATACTAAAAACCCTGACACTTAACTACCTCTTTGTTATTCAGGTAGTCCAGCCTTAGTCAAACTCTCTAACCAAAACCTCCTATTCTCAGGATGGTTTTTGCTTTTAGCGAATTTCTTTCGCATTGCACTTAAACTAATTTTGGGATTTATGCTGATCGCTTGTTTAACATTCTCACTGGCTTGTTTGCTGTCATCAAGTTGCGCAAAATTTGCGGCACGCATTAAGTGATAATACATTCTCCATGTTTTATTTGTAATTGCGCCACTCATTTTCTCAGTTGTTGCTAAAGATCCTTTGTGATCAAAAAGATGAAATAAAATATGGGCTTTGTAAAAATACATATTCTGTAAACGTGGATCTCTTGGGCTTAGCTTAATGGCTAAATTAATTTCTGGTAGTGCAAGTTTTTGATGTCGAAACCAGTCTAAGGTATGTGCATATTCAAGTTTGATATTGGCATCGCTGGGGTTTAACCAGGTGGCTCTTTTAAGGTTAGCTATGGATTTCGTTTCATCACCGGTATAGCGATAAATATAACCTAAGGCGGCATAGGCTCCGGGATCATTATCATCAAGGCTGATTGCTGTTTCGGCATAATTAATGGCTTCAGTGAGCGTCTTCTTTGCATCATCTGTCCATTGGTAGAAGAACTGTGCGCCTTTTGCTCTGGCAATTACGCCGTAAGCACCTGCAAGTGTTGGATCACTTTCTATTGCCATTTCAGCCAATTGAATCGCATTCTCTTGTTTATCTTTAGATAGATTGGTTTGGATAGTTCTTGCTTGGTGATAGAGCGCCCATGCATCTAAATCTTCTGGCGGTTGTTTGCGGTATTGTTCTGTATCTGCTCTTGCTATCGCCGGTATTATTTGACCAACTACGAGATAAGCTAAGTCATTCGAGGTACTTAATGCCTTGCTTTGTTTGTGATTGATTTTGGTTGACCAGAGTTGTTGCGCTGTTTTGGTATTGATCAGTTTAGTAGAGACCAACATGTTTTCATTTTGATATTGAACGCTGCCATCTACGATGTATTCTGCACCCAGCTCTTCACCTATTTTATTGATATTAATTGGTTTGTTATCGTAAAGAGAACTTGAATTACGCGCGATCACAAATAAATCGGGATATAGCGATAAATTTGAAACGAGATTTTCTACCAAACCTTCGGTGAAGTAAATTTGCTGTTTTGTATGATCGATACTTTTAAAATTTAGAACGGCAATAGTGGTTTTATTGGTATTAACTTTATTGGTTTTACTAAAGTCAAACCAACCATTA
>JBALXO010000109.1:3755-8750 GCA_036960615.1 Cocleimonas sp.
GCTACAAATTGAAAACCTCGTTTGGGAAAAGTTTGAATGTATTTATGTTGTTTCGCGTCATCATCTAACGCTCGCCTAACAGATCGGATACAGGTGTTTAAAGCTGCATCTGAAATGACTCTCCCATCCCAAAGTTCATCGATTAATTCATCTTTAGAATGTACTTTTTCTCTATTTTTAATCAGATAGGTTAGAACATCAAAAACCTTAGGTTCAAGCGAAACCTTCTTATTTTGTTTGCTTAGAGCAAAGTTTTTATCATCTAGAGAATAGTCATCAAAACGATAAATCATAATCGCATTCCTATAACTGGCATTTGAATTATAGTACCTCAAAAATACAGTCTTTATAAAAAACGCATAAAACCCTCATGATTCTTTAACTAGATCTCAAGCGTATTCATTTTAAATCTTTCAAAATATATCCAAGGTGAGTTCATGTTGAGCTTACGATGAATAAACTCAAGGAGATTAAGATGAAATTTTTATCACACTCAGTTATTGGACTATCGTGCTTACTTTTTAGTTTTACAGCTGTTGCGGAAACCAAACTAAATGCACAAGAAGTCCGTGATTTGTTCTCGAATAAAACAGTAAATGCTTTTCATGAACTTAAAAAAGTTCCTGTGTCTTTGTTTTATAATAAAAATGGAAACGTGAGCGGAGTTTTCGCTAATGGAAAATTAGGTTCGACGACATGGTCAGTTAAAGAAAGCGGTAAAATTTGTTTGAAAGTTAAGGCAAAAGATCTCTGCTTTGATGTGATCAAAAACGGTAGTACTTATAATAAATACTTGGTAAAAACTAATGGAAAGCGAGTTTTAGTATTTTCTACGGAGACTTTTACAAAGGGTAACTTACATAGTTATTAATGAAAATGTAAGTAGCCTTAATATCCATTTAAAGTACTTAAAAGTAGGGGGGTGTCTTTTAAATTATTTAAAAGACACCCCCCCACTTATTGGTACTTCTTCTATATCTCCTCAATTTCTTAGCCAAGGTTCCGCTCAAAATTTACCAATTCAAAATCTTCTTTCAATCGATAAAGTATAGCCGCGCGTGCACCCGTCGCAATCGTTTCACCTGTTTCTTCAAACATTTCTGATGCTTCAAAACGTCGGTAGAGCGGTAGGTCGGATAAGATACGTCATCCGACATTTGTACGAGAGCAAACATGATCATGTCGGATGGCGCTGCGCTTATACGACCTACGTTTTATTCTCCTTCAATTCTTGTCTTATTATTAGGTAAAGTGCCAAGCCGTAGAGCAGAGAATACAATGTTAGAACGCAGTGACGACGACCCGAAGGGTGATGTTTTCATTGATTGAAAAGCAAAACATCATAAAAGGTAGAGGGTGTCTTTTATAAAGATGTCATGACATCAAGTCTCATCTTTATGTTCCATGTTCTCAGACGTCTCTTGTTTTAATATTTCCATCATTTCATCTTGTGCTAATTGTGATTCTGAAATGAAGCGCTTACGATCTTCTCTATGTTCTTCAAGTCGATGCATGGTTTCTACGTCATGCTTGGCGAAAAGTTCTGCTTTGCGTTTTGGGGCTGGAACACCGAGCTCTTGTAAAGCAACTGTGCCTAGGTTTAATGAGCCTTGGAACATTTCGCGCTCGATGTGATCTGCGCCTAAGGCGCGTAATTCATGATAATGAAGCACATCAAACGCACGAACTAAAAGGATTAGATGGGGGAAATGACGTTTCGCGAGTACCACCATTTCATTGGTTTTTTCACGGTTAGTAATAGCAATTATAAATAGTTTTGCTTCTTTTGCGCCTGCCGTTTCTAGTAAGTCGACACGACTTGCGTCACCATAAAACAGTTTAAAGCCAAATTCTCGAACGCGATCAATATGTCTTGCATTGTGATCTAGCACGGTAACAGAGCATTGATTTGCTATGAGTAGACGACCAATTATTTGTCCGAAACGACCAAAACCTGCGATGATCACAGCATTTTCTTGGTGTCCCATTTCTTCTTTTTCTGTGTCTGAATCCGTATCAGAATCTTCACCTTGATCAAATAAGGGTTGCACGAATTTCTCATTTAATAATATTAATATGGGTGTCAGCACCATGGATAAGGCAATCACTGCAGTTAAAATCCCTGCTGTTTCTTTGCCGATTACCCATGTTTGTGAGCTAAGTGCAAGCAACACGAAACTAAACTCGCCGCCTTGCGCTAAGACAAAGGCAAACCAGTATTTATCGCCACCGAGTAAACCAAACCTACGCGCTAAAAACAAAAGAATGGCAAACTTGATGAGTACTAAACCGAACACCAAACCACCGATCACGAATGGTTGTGAGGCTATTAGTGAAAAATCGATGCCAGCACCTACGGTTATAAAAAACAAACCCAGTAACAATGCTTTGAATGGGTCGATATTGGCTTCTATCTCATGACGGTATTCATTATTGGCTAGTACTACACCTGCTATAAAAGCACCTAAGGCAGGTGACAGGCCGACTAAATTCATTAGTAGAGCAATTCCTATTACTAGCAATAAGGCTGCTGCGGTAAAAATTTCTCGCAAGCCACTTTCCGCAATAAAACGAAACAATGGCCTAGTGAGATAACGCCCCGCGAAGATGATGGCTGCAATTACGCCAAATACGATCAACGCTTGTTGCCAGGTGGCAAGGTGTGCAATTATATTTTGATTTGTATGTTCTCCTGAATCAAATATCTGGATTACGTCAATCGCCAGTAACGGTAAAAAGGCAATGATGGGGATAACGGCGATATCTTGGAAAAGCAGCACAGCAAAGCTGGATTTTCCTGTATTGGCTTTCATTAGCTTCTTTTCGCTGAGGATTTGTAGGGCGATTGCTGTGGAGGACAATGACATTATCAAACCAACGGCTAACGCTGTTTTCCAGTCTAAACCTAATAGCTTGGCAGCTACAGTGATGACGAGAGTAGTGAGTATCACTTGCAGGCCACCCAAACCCAGAATAGGTTTGCGCATGCGCCATAAAACTTGTGGTTGTAATTCTAAACCTACCAAAAATAACATCATTACCACGCCAAATTCTGCAAAGTGCATAATCTGTTGGGTATCATCGATAAGCTTTAAAGCGAAGGGGCCGATCAACACCCCTGCAAATAAATATCCCAATACCGAACCTAATCCCAAGCGACTTGCAATCGGCACAGCGATAACACCTGCAGCAAGAAAAATGAAAGAAACGGTTAGCAGATCCATAGTTATACTCTAGTAATCAGTGGGCTGAGAGATTTTAGTTTATACGATAGATTATGACTGATTTTTAGAGCAAATTCTGATTAAGCTGATTGAATTTTTGCAACACATTGTGAATGGTTGTTGAGACATTTAAACAGTTATAAATACTGTTTAAAAAGACACCTCCCATCTTTACGGCACTTTTCCTGTTTGGAGAACACGTAAAGGGTGGTGGGGTGTCTTTTTATATAACTAGATAGCAATACTCACAACCACATTACCCTTTTTTCGCCCTGTATCAATATACCTATGGGCGTCGGCAGTTTCTTCGATTGAATAGCTTCTATCAATTATCGTTTTAATTTGCTCAGCTTCAAACAAGGTTTTCAGTTCATTGATAAGTGCACGAAGTTCTGACGCAGGGCGTAATCCTGTTGCAGAAAATTTTGCAGTTTTTCCTTTAGAGTTTATACGGCAAACTGTCTGTAGCAAAAGTGGAAAACTAAGTACGGGTGATAAATAAACACCCTGCTGTTTAAGGATGTTTTTACATAAACCAAACGAACTCTTGCCAATCGTGTCGTAAACAATATCGTATTTATAATCTCCTTGCGTATGGCTTTTCGTAAAGTCTTCTTCATGATAATCGATGACTTTATCTGCACCCAATGATTTTACCATTTCGATATTCGTAGAACTGCATACTCCTGTCACTTCTGCTCCCATAGCTTTGGCAATTTGCACGGCTGCGCTACCCAAACTACCCGAAGCGCCATTAATTAGAACGCGTTGGCCTCTTTTTAATTTGCCGAGATCTTTCAAAAAGGCGTAAGAGGTTAATGCGCCATCGCAAATTGAGGCAGCTTCTGTATGGCTGAGATTATCGGGCATTGTTGATATCACTGCGTCTTCAGCGATACAGATGTATTCAGCGTTGGCACTGAAATTCATACCTGTTTCACCGAATACAGCATCACCTGTTTTGAATTGAGTTACGCCTTCGCCAATCTGTTCGACTTCACCTGAGAAACCAGTGCCTGCTATGGGATGTTTGTGTTTTGATAAACCCAGGAATAATCTGCCGTAACAAGGTTTCCCTTCTCTGATCATGCTGTCTGCAGTGGTGATGCTGGTCGTATGTACTTTTACCAGTACTTCATTTGCTTTAGGCGTGGGCTTTGCTATTTCTGTTAATCGGATCACTTCGGGTGAGCCGTATCCTGTGTATGTAATTGCTTTCATGTTCTTGTCTCTCTGGTATTTATAGTTTGTTTAGTGTGTTTTCATTTGCTTATCTACTAACGTAAACAAATCGTAACCCATACGATATAGAATATAAATTGCCTAAATTTGCATTATAGGCATACAATAATGCATGGATTGGAGATCAATAAGATTTGACTGGAATAGGGCGCGTGCGTTTTTAGTAACGGCAGAAGAAGGATCCTTGTCTGCTGCTGCGCGTGCATTAGGCATGACTCAACCGACCTTGGGCCGACAAGTTTCTGCCCTTGAAAAAGAGCTAGGTGTAGCACTTTTCGAACGCGTAGGGTTGGGCCTTGTTCTTACTCCCAGTGGTTTAGATTTGGTAGAACATGTTCGAGCTATGGGAGATGCAGCTAGTCGTGTTTCACTCACTGCCAGTGGTCAATCACAAAGTATCGAGGGTAATGTTTGTATTACTTGCAGCGAGTACTATGCTGTTTTTGTTCTTCCGTCGATCATCAAAAAACTGCGTAAATTAGAGCCAAAAATAACCATTGAAATCATCGCAACTAATAACACCAGTGAT
>JBALXO010000109.1:8850-10952 GCA_036960615.1 Cocleimonas sp.
CCCGTCTGGCTCACTACCCATCGTGAGTTAAATTCCAGTAGGCGTATCAGAATGGTTTTTGATCTGTTGGCGATTGAGTTAGTTTAAATATAAAGACACCCCCCGCCTTTTTACGTGTTTCTTCTTTAATCTAAATGAAAAACATGTGAAAAGGTGGGGGGCTTTTATATCAAAACTATTATTCTTTGAACCTAATTACTCAAATTGTCACTACAGATTACCTCAATTGGCACTATATATTTGCTCATTGTAGGTGCTTTTAGCAATTCTCTTGTATGTCTCTAATTAGAGGCATACAATCCGCGCGAATTTTATTTCATCCTATTTAAATTATATATTTCCATTAACAAAGTACCGCCATGAAAATTACATCTCTTTTGCCATTTATGAATTGGCTGAATCTGGTTAATGTATCGACATTAAAAGCAGACCTTCTAGCTGGTTTAACGGGTGCTGTGATTGTATTGCCGCAAGGTATCGCTTTCGCAACGATAGCGGGTTTACCTCCTGAATATGGTTTGTATACGGCGATGGTTACACCGATTATTGCGGCTTTATTTGGCTCGTCACATCATCTGGTTTCTGGGCCGACGACGGCTATTTCGATTGTGATGTTTTTGGCGGTTAGTAATCATGCTGAATCGGGTACGCCTGAATTTATCTCGCTAGCTTTAACGCTTACTTTTCTAACCGGTATTTATCAATTTGCTTTTGGTTTGGCGAAGTTAGGGTCACTAATCAATTTTGTTTCGCATACGGTTGTCATCGCGTTTACCGCAGGTGCGGCAATTCTTATTGCTACTAGCCAAATGAAGCATATAACGGGTATTTTTGTGCCCAAAGGCGAATCTTTTTTACACACTCTGGGTGATCTATTTAACGGTATCAGTCAGACAAACCTTTATTTAGTGGGTATTGCTGCCTTAACGATGGCATCGGCACTCTTGATTAAAAAACTAATCCCTAAATCACCCTATTTGTTAGTTGGAATGGTGGTTGGAAGTCTTGCCGCTTTAGTGTTTGGAAAGTTTACCGACGAGATTAATCTTGTAGGTGAAATACCAGCAAGTTTGCCGCCACTTTCAATGCCTGATTTCTCTTTTTCTACGATTAAAAGCTTAGCGGGTGAAGCATTTGCAGTGGCACTTTTAGGCTTGATTGAAGCAGTTTCTATTGGACGGGCTGTCTCTACAAAATCAGAACAGAGAATTGATTCTAGCCAAGAGTTTGTTGGCCAAGGCTTGTCTAATATTGTGGGTAGTTTCTTCTCGTGCTATGCAGGTTCCGGATCATTTACACGTACTGGTGTCAATTATGAAGCGGGTGCTCAGACACCATTTTCTGCTATTTTCGCAGCAATTTTTTTAGTGTTAATCGTGTTATTGGTCGCACCATTGACTGCTTATTTACCTATCGCGGCAATGGGTGGTGTGATTCTGTTGGTAGCTTATAACCTGATTGATCTTTCTCAGATTAGGCAAATTTTGATCTTCAGCAGGTCAGAGTCAGCAGTACTTGGGGCGACCTTCTTCTCTACGCTATTTTTGGAATTAGAATTTGCTATTTACATAGGTGTCATCACTTCGCTTGTATTGTTTCTTGCTAAAACATCAACGCCCAATGTGCCGGTATTGTCTGTCGATAATAGCCCTAAACACTCTCATCGAAAATTTGTAGAGCTGTGTAACGTTGATTTACCCGAATGCCCTCAACTCAAAATATTACGAATAGATATGTCTATTTACTTTGGTTCGATAAACCATATTCAAAAAGTATTCACTAAGATCGTAGAAAAAGAGAATATTAAACATATTTTGATCGAAGCTAGCGGTATTAACTTTATAGATATCGCAGGTGTAGCCATGTTGGAGTCTGAAAACAGACGCTTAATGAAACAAGGTGGTGGCTTGTATTTTGTAGGTTTGAAACCAACTGTTAATGAGTTCGCGGTTAAATCACACTTTATTGAAAAGCTAGGTGATGATCATTTCTTTGATTCAAAATCTAATGCAGTACATTCTATTTATGAACGATTAGATCAAAATAAATGTGCTACGTGCAAATTTAAAATATTTGAAGAATGCGGTAAATAAATAGAACAA
>JBALXO010000110.1:0-10831 GCA_036960615.1 Cocleimonas sp.
ATTTACGTGTGGCTTATTACGCTCAAATTTTTCTTTAGACATGATGAATCACCTTATCAATATACAAATTACTGTAAATAATGTTAATAAAATTGCCGCTAATTATACACCTTTAATAAGCATACAAAAAAACGGTTAAATAATGGAGCTCATAACCGGAGTTGAACCGGTGACCTCGTCCTTACCAAGGACGCGCTCTACCAACTGAGCTATATGAGCACACAAGCGAACAATGCAAGCCCACGCAACTCAAAAATGGAGCGGATGGCGGGAATCGAACCCGCAGCTTCAGCTTGGAAGGCTGAGGTATTACCACTATACGACATCCGCATCGCTCAAAATATCTTTCAATAAGAGCAAACACTCAGATCAAAAAATATCGAATTTAAAAATGGTGGAGGGAGGTGGATTCGAACCACCGAAGCTTACGCGTCAGATTTACAATCTAATCCCTTTGGCCACTCGGGAACCCCTCCAAATTTAAGCGGGGAATTCTGAGGCATAGCAACGAGAGTGTCAACCTTCAAAAGTGATAAATTTGAAGACTATTTATATAAAAGCTTAGGAATTTCTACCACACATCCTTAAAACCACAAATTCATAGCTAAGAATGTCATTTATCAATGCCCTTTAGTCAAAGTAGAATAGATACCACTATTTTTATAGTGTCATAATTACTGTAAATACACTCTCAAATATTAACCGACATAGGTTATATTTAAGATATACCTATAAACCTACTATTTGTACTTAAAATTTATGAAAATTACTATTTATGGATCAGGCTATGTTGGCCTAGTTACTGGGGCTTGTATGGCACAAGTCGGCAACGATGTTTTATGCGTTGATATTGATGAAGACAAAGTATCTGCCCTTAGCAAAGGCATCATTGATTTTCATGAACCTGGTCTTGATCAGATCATTAAAGAAAACATTGATGCAGGACGCCTAAATTTTACCAACACAGTCAAAGAAGGCGTCGAGCATGGCTTATATCAATTTATAGCGGTTAATGCTCCTTGTGATGATAAAGGTATAGTTGATACTCAGTTCGTATTGAGCACAGCAGAATCGATCGCCGAACACATGAATGGTTATAAAGTTATTATTAGTGAAACCACTGTACCTGTTGGTACTGCCGATGATATTAAGCAGAACATCGATAAAAAGCTTACCGAGCGCGACGTAAAATATGAATTTGATGTCATCTCAAACCCTGAATTCATCAAAAATGGTGCCGCGATTGATGACTTTATGAAGCCAGATCGAATTATCATCGGCTCAGATAACCCACGAACAACTGAACTTATGCGTGAACTCTACGCACCATTCAATCATAACCGAGATCGTGTCGTTACCATGAATGTACGCTCCGCTGAAATGACTAAATATGCCGCCAACGCATTGCTTGCGACCAAATTAAGCCTAATGAATGAGATGGCAAATATTGCAGAGCTCTTTGGTGCAGATATTGAACAGGTACGAGAAGGTATCGGATCGGATCCTCGTATTGGATATCATTTCATCTATCCTGGCTGTGGTTATGGCGGCTTGCGCTTCTCTAAAGATATAAAAGCACTCTCTTATGGCGCTCAGAAAAATGGTTACGATGCAGAGCTCCTAAAGTCTGTAGAAGCTGTTAATTACCGACAGAAAGAAAAACTCTTTGAGAAACTAACTCGTTATTATGGAGATTCATTAAAAGATAAAACCATTGCCATCTGGGGGTTATCGTTTAAAGCTAATTCAGCAGATATGCGAGGTTCGGCTAGCAGAGTATTAATGAAACAGTTATGGCGCATCGGAGCTAAAGTACGTGCTTATGATCCTGTAGCAAATGAAAACTGCGAAATATTATATGGCGATAACAAAGAAGGACTGACACTGTGTGACTCTAAAGATGAGGCTTTGATGGGAGCTGACGCATTAGCTATCGTCACCGAATGGCAAGAATTTCGTTCGCCTGATTTCGATAAAATCAAACAATCACTTAAAGATCCGGTGATAGTTGATGGGAGAAATCTGTATAGACCTGGGCAAATGAAAGATTTAGGTATTAGCTATTTTGCGATTGGTAGAGGTGAATAGATAGCTCACAAACTCATTTATTAGTGATTTAAAAGACACCCCCTACCTTTTTGCCTGTTTCTTTAATACATCCAGTCGATCTATTATTTATTCGATTGCATTACAATACAGATACTTTTATTCAGCCAATTTTTTGATACAACAAATCCCAAACACCATGACCTAATTTTATTCCACGTGTTTCAAATTTTGTAGTCGGACGTGATTCTGGCTTAGGAGAATATGGCGCTGCTGCTTGAGATTTGAAATCAGCCGAGGCCTCCATAACTTCCGCCATGTGTTCAGCATAAGGCTCCCAATCTGTTGCCAAATGAAATACTCCGTTTGAACTCAGCTTGGATGCAATCAACTTTACAAATTCATCCTGCACTATACGACGTTTATTGTGGCGCTTTTTATGCCAAGGATCAGGAAAGAACAATTGCACTCTGCCTAACGACCCATCTGGAATGCGATTTTTGATAATCTCTACTGCATCATCATCCATCACTCTGAGATTTGTCAGATTATTTTCTTCAGTTAAATGTAATATTCGACCAACACCGGGACGATGCACTTCAATACCAATAAAATTTTGTTCTGGCGCATTCACAGCCATCGTCGCTAGAGAAACACCATCGCCAAAACCAATTTCTAGTGTGATTGGCGCATTACTCTCAAACAAACCATCCATATCTAAAGTAGAGTTACCACGTTCGATACCAAATTGTGGCCAGAGTCTTTGCAAAGCATCGTCTTGACCTTTGGTCAATCGCCCTTGACGCAATACGAAGCTTCTTACCGGTCGCATATACTTATTTGTTTCTTTGTCGTTACTTGAACTCATATTCTCACTTTCAATGCTTTCATTTTTGATGTGTATTGTTGCATCATCTAATTTGGAACGAAAGACCTATTGATCCAAACCTGTCAGCATTTGATTATGACAATTAAACGATCATTTTATGATAGATTAAGGATATTAATTTTTATTAAAACGAAACTCTTATGGCAGACAAGACTGACTCAGTAAAGAAACAATCGGGTGATATGCCTTTTTATGCTCAACCGGAACGATCTTTCACGATACCAGCACGATTTTATACTGACACCGACATTCATGAGCTTGAAAAAGAAGCTATTTTCTACAATAGCTGGTGCTATGCAGGACATATAAGCCAATTAAAAGAATCGGGTGATTACATTACGATCAAGATTCACGATCAAAACATCTTTATCATCAAATCTAAATCAGGAGAACTCAACGCTTTTTACAATGTGTGCTTACATAGAGGTCACGAGCTGTTATCAGGCGTAGGCAAAGCCAACACCATTATTTGCCCATATCATGCTTGGTCATATAATTTAGATGGGAGTTTAAAAGTCGCTAGAAACTCTCAAAATGTAGAAGATTTCAATAAATGTAATTTCACACTAAAGTCAGTCAAACTTGAAATCTTTTGTGGTTTGATTTTTGTGAATATTGACCCTGATTCAAAACCGTTAAAAGAACTGAGTGGCGACCTCGAACAAGAGATACGCACCTATTGCCCCAATGTTGATCAACTCGTTTTTGCTCAGAGAGATAATTTCGACGTTGAATGTAACTGGAAAGTGATGATTGATAACTTTCTTGAGTGTTATCACTGCCATGTTGCTCATCATGATTTCGTCGATTTGGTTGATATGGATAGCTACCGCACTGAAACCAAAGGCATCTATTCAGCACAAATTTCAGATGCGCCAAAATCGCTAAATAACAAAGCATTCCAGTTCGAAAAAGGAGATGTAGATTTTGGTTATGCTGGTTGGTTTTTATGGCCAAATTTAACCATTTGGATTTATCCTGGAGAAGCTAATCTTTCTGTATTACAGATGAATCCTAATGGTGTTGAAGGCACTATTGAATTTCAGGATTGGTTTATCCCAACTGAAACTCCTAGCGAACAATTAAAAGAAGCGATGGATTATCAGCGCGATATTCTGCAACCTGAAGATATTGCTCTGTGCGAAAGCGTTCAAAAAGGACTTAAATCAAGAGGCTATAATCAAGGACGATTTATGGTGGATAAAGATAAGACTGAATTATCAGAACACGCTGTGCATCATTTCCAGAAAATGGTGATGGAAGCTGTTGGTGGTGAGATCGAAGATTAAAGCGGTTGTTATATATTAAAAAGACACCCCCTACCTTTTGAGCACTTTCTCTTTTAACCAGTTACACCTTGCATAAACACACCAAACTTCTTAGCCAATTCAGGAGATCGATTTTCACTGCGCATTTCACCCAAGACCAACTCTCGCATTCCGGGAATCATAATCAAGTCAGCAATAATCGCACTAAATGCTATCTGTTCTTGATGAGTTAATTTTTCAACAAAGACTTGTCGTAGATTATCATTTTCTAAGTCACGCCATGATCGACCTGAAATGGCAGCAATTATTTCAATCTCATCGGCGCTTGGTGTTTGCAAAAGACTAAGTAGAACCGAAATCTTATCTTCATCACTAGGATAAGAAGATATAGCTCGAATTAAAGCCGCAACTAGAGCGATATTCACTTCACCTTTCGCAAGCTCAGCTTTTAAACGTCCAGTTAAAGCATTGAACAACACTTCTCCAAACTCAACATTCTCTAATGCCTGCGCATAACTACTTAAAGGTACTTCTGGCATTTCAGCAACTGCATCAGCCAGCAAGGTTTCGTTATTATCTTCATGCAATCGCGTAATCACATCAGCTAGACCTTGCAAGCCAAGAAACTGCCACTGCTCCATGCCAGACCCACCCTCTTCGCTCGATAATAAATAATCATGCGCATATTGATAATGTTGTGATGGTTCTTGATCTAAAATTGTTGTGGCAAAAGCATGAAACATTGCCAAACGATCTTCACGCGGTTTAAACGCAAAAGGCGACTCGCTCAAACCATCCTCGGCCTTATCTCCTTTTTGTTTGGCTTGAATATTTTTACCTGTTTGTTCTAGCAAATCGATTAAAAACGCGTCGCGTGATGATTGCTTTAGAAAGCCCAATTCATCCACAGGAAACTGTAAAAACCAAATAACCGCCTCTTGTTGTTTATCCTTTGGCCAAAACAATAAAGCAAGCCAAGCTTTCTGTTGAAAAGGATAAGGATATTGTTGTTCTTGGTTTTCTATTTGAGTAAATAGATCAGCCGGAATCTCCCAGACTTTTCGGCCCATATCGTAAACACGATATTCAAACTCTCCTGATTGAAGAAAATGGCTAATGCTGTCAAATTTTTCCATTATTTACTCAGTGAAGAAAATTTTAATAGATTCAAAATAAATTGATCAAGAATCTTTAATTTATCAGACCCCTTTTCTCAGAACTATAAAATCGGGCATAATCGCATATCTTTTAAATAATCACTAATATTTCAATCCAACTGATTACTAGCCCTATGTCATATTATAAAAATCACGTCTTTGTTTGCACCAACCATCGAGCTGATGGCAGTCAATGCTGTGCGCAACATCAAGCTCAGGAAATGCGTGATTATATGAAAAAACGCAGTAAAGAATTAGGCTTAGTTGGTTGTGGCGATGTTCGCGTTAATTCTGCAGGCTGTTTAAATCGTTGCGAGCTAGGGCCTATTTTAGTTATCTATCCTGAAGAAACTTGGTACACCTTTGTCGACAAAGAAGACATCGATGAAATTATTGATGAACACTTAGTAAAAGGAAATATCGTAGAACGTTTATTAGTTGACTCTGTAACCCCATGCTAAGAATCTCCGCGCTAAAAGCCTCTATGCTGGGTTTAACTTCTGAGAAAATTAAAGAAAAACTACATCTTTATGCGCAGCTGATTCGTTTCAATCGCCCTATTGGCACCTACTTATTACTATGGCCGACCTTATGGGGCTTATGGTTTGCAGCTGAAGGTTTTCCAAGCCTAAAATTACTCATCATCTTTAGTATTGGCGTATTCCTAATGCGATCGGCGGGTTGTGCAATTAATGATTATGCTGATCGCGATTTTGACAAACACGTCGCACGTACTAAAGACCGCCCGCTGACTAGCGGAAAAATTAGTGTGAAAGAAGTACTCGCCGTATTTGGCATATTGATGTTATTAGCCTTTATTTTGGTATTACAACTCAATTTGAATACTATTTTATTCTCGATGGTTGCTGTAGTTCTGGCTGCAACCTACCCGTTTATGAAACGCTACCATCACTTTCCTCAAGTGCATTTAGGTGCAGCCTTTGCTTGGGCAATCCCGATGGCGTTTGTAGCAACCACCAATAATGCACCACCCTTAGAAGCGTGGTTATTATTTATCGCGTCATTACTATTGACGACCGCTTACGATACCCAGTACGGCATGGTCGATATTGAGGATGACATTGAAGAAGGAATGAAATCGACCGCGATTCTGTTTGGCAAATACGACACTTTCATTATTGGAGCTTTACAGTTACTCACACTAATTTTGATTACCATAGTCGGCATAATGACTCATCGTGGCTTACCTTTTTATGCCAGCATCCTTTTAGCATCCGCACTTATTCTCCATCAACAAAGCTTAATTAAAGATCGTGAACCTGCTAAATGTCTAGAAGCATTTCTGAACAATAATTACTTCGGCATGATCATTTTTATTGGTTTAGCTATCGATTATTGGATTGATTGAAATAGATCAAAGTCTGCAAATGGTAGACTTTTTACTCTGGTCGGGTCATTCAATATCAAGTAAGATCAATTCCACAATAACTCTAAAAATCAAATAACACTCTAGGATAAACATAAACAAGGAAACCCATGACTACAGAAAGACAAAACTCTTTTAGCTACGAAGAGCTCATTAAGAGCGGTAAAGGCGAAATATTCGGACCAGAAAATGCACGCCTACCTGCTCCACCTATGTTGATGCTAGATCGTATTGTCGAAATTAATTCGGACGGTGGAGAATTCGGCAAAGGTGAACTAATCGCAGAATTGGATATAAATCCTGATCTATGGTTTTTCGACTGTCACTTTGAAGGCGACCCAGTAATGCCAGGTTGTTTAGGTTTAGATGCAATGTGGCAACTAGTTGGATTCTTCCTATGCTGGTCAGGAAGCCCAGGACGTGGGCGTGCACTAGGTTCTGGCGAAGTAAAATTCTTCGGACAAGTTCTACCAACAGCTAAGAAAGTAACTTACAAAATCACCATGACGCGTGTCATTCAACGCAAATTAGTGATGGGCGTTGCTAATGCAGTTATGGAAGTAGATGGTAAAGAGATTTACTCAGCAAAAGATCTAAAGGTCGGATTATTTACTTCAACAGAGAATTTCTAAGAGTAAATGACACCCCCACCTTTTTGGCACTTTCCAGAAAGATGAGCACAAAAAAGCCCGAACATCGAAAGATGTTCGGGCTTTTTTGTGTCTTATTTTATCTTTCGTTCTTAAAAGAACCAGCGAAAACTAAGTGGTTAATACTTCACTTCAGATCAAGGCGCTTTCGCACGGAGATTGTGAGCGTATGTTTTATACGCGACCATTCAAGTACGGAGGCAACGCAGAGCTGGATTGAAATATAAAGTGCGAATTAATCATCTCCGCCCATGCTCATCATGAACTGTAGGATATACCAGAACAATAAACCAACACTTGAGAACAAAGATAGCGAAGCCGCTACGTGCTGTTCCGTATGGAACTCATGGATGATGTTTGATGTACTGTAAAGTACAGAACCTGCCGCAAACAATATCATAGCACCTGAGAACCAAAGTCCCAGTGAGAAACCAAACAGCATACTTGCAACTATTAGACCCATTGCAACAAAGCCACCAATCATCAAAAAACGCCCCATAAACGAGAAGTTAATTTTTGTTGAAAAAGCTGTAAATGTTAATCCACCAACAAGCGCGGCCGTTACTACTGCTGCATTTTGTAATAAGGTTCCGCTAGGGTCTCTCATCATTGCCATTAAGATCATTGGCATAAAGATAATCGCATAACCTAGAACACCTAAACCTAGACCCATGTATTGCTTTTCACGCGACACACCTGAATGAGCCCAGTTGTTAGCTACTGTTGAGATAGCCATAAAAGCACCCAACACGATTAACCAGCTAAAACTGCTCATAGCAAGCAAACCCATAAACTTGTTTGCAACACCCATTTGAATTAGCGCTGTCTCTAAAACTGCAAAAAGGGCAATTGCGCCTGCAAGATGAACGTAAGTGCGTTTTATAAAACTCGAACGCTCACTTTCCGCTGCATTTGCAACAATTTGTCCTGATCCTACATCTAATTGACTCATTTTTTTCTCCGATAAGTTATGGTTTATTAATATGTTAGTTAGTCTATCATATTCTTTAAAAGTTCTAAAAAAAGCAGTACGAAAGGTTGGTTATTCAATTAAAACCAGCAGAAAGTGAGATATAAATGACACCCCCCACCTTTATGGCACTTTCTTTCTATTCCATCAAAGCAGAAGCGTTTTCAATCTCTTCACTCAATTCCATCCAATGAGCTTCGACTTCGTTTAATTCTTTGTCTACCTTGGTTTTATCAAACAAGACTTTTTTCAAACTCTCTTTTTCCTCTTCTAGATAAATATCAGGGTCAGCAAGTTGTTTTTCAAGTACTTCTTGTTTAACACTAAGTTCATCTAACCGTTGTTCTGATTTTTTTAGTTTATTCATTAAAGGTTGAAGTTGCTTACGGCGTTCTGCATCTTTTTGTCGTTGTTCTTTTCTCGATAAACCTGCAACAGTTTGATTTTCAATCCCATCATCAGTTGCAGAATTTATACTCGCCGCTTTTGCCAAAAGATTCGCTTGATTAATGAATATCGCATAATCATCTAAATCACCATCAAACGGTTCTGCTTTGTGATCGTGCACGATAATTAATTCATCAGTCACCGTTTTTAGTAAATGACGATCATGCGAGACGATTACCATCGCGCCAGAAAAACCTTGTAAGGCAACACTCAGAGCATGACGCATTTGTAAATCTAGATGATTCGTTGGCTCATCGAGTAATAACAAATTTGGCTTTTGATAAACTAGCAATGCCAAAACTAATCGCGCTTTCTCACCACCAGAAAACGGCTTAATCGCCTCATCAACTCGCGCACCTTGGAAGCCGAAACCACCTAAGTAGTTACGCAAGTCTTGTTCTCGCGCACGCTTATCACCTGTCTCATCCATAGCTTTATCAATATCACGCAACTGCTCTAAGGCACTTTGATCAAGGTTTAACTGCTCTAATTGATGTTGCGCAAAGTAGCCTATCTTTAAATCCTGAGCTTGCCATGACTCGCCCGTTTTAGCCGTCAATTCTCCAGCTAAGTATTTAATAAGCGTTGATTTACCCGCACCATTCGGACCAATTAGTCCGATGCGTTGGCTTGGCATTAGTTGTAATTTCAGATTCTCAACAATCATCGTTTCGCCATAACCGATAGATGCCTTTTCGACATTGAGTAGTCGTTCTGGGAGTTTATCTGGTTCGAAAAACTTAAAGTTAAAAGGTGAATCAATCTGCGCCGCGGAAATTTCTTCCATCCGACCCAAAGCCTTCAAACGACTTTGAGCTTGTTTGGCTTTAGTGGCTTGAGCACGAAAACGATCCACATACTTTTGCATATGTGCTTTTTCGCGTTGCTGTTTTTCATAGGCACTTTGTTGTTGTGCTAAGCGCTCTGCACGGATTTTTTCAAACGCTGTGTAATTACCGGTATATAAAATCAGTTTGGCGTGTTCAATATTTGCTATATGCTTAACAACCGCGTCAAGAAATTCTCGATCGTGTGAAATTAATAATAAGGTTCCTTGGTAGTTTATCAACCAACTTTGCAACCAGATAACGGCGTCTAAATCGAGATGGTTAGTTGGCTCATCCAATAGCAATAAATCAGATCGGCACATCAAGGCTTGCGCCAAATTCAAACGCATCCGCCAACCACCAGAAAAGCTATTTACTGGATTATTAATTTGATTTTGTGTGAAACCTAAACCATGCAATAAAGTAGCCGCGCGGCTTTCAGTGGTATAACCATCAATCGCATCAAGACGTGCATGTAATTCACCTAAATGAGCACCTTCAGCATTTTCTAATTGTTCATGCAGTGATACGTATTCGGTATCGCCTTGCAAAGCATATTCTAAAGCACTGATTTCGGTTGCAGGTGTTTCTTGAGCGACGTGTGCCAAGACCCAATTAGGCGGAATACTAACAGTGCCTTCATCTTGCCCTAACTCATTGCGTAGCATCGCAAACAGACTCGATTTACCGGTACCGTTCGCACCCGTTAAGCCAACTTTATAGCCTGGGTGCAAGCTCATTGAAACGTCAGATAAAAGTTTTTGTGGACCACGGCGAAGCGTGACATCTGAAAGTACGATCATTAAATAAATACGGCTTCAATAAAAGTAGAATATAAGAACACACCCCCCTACTTTTTGAAAGGTTTTCATCTGTATGAACCATATAATATTAAGCGTGTACTAAGTATTAATTAACCCCTATTAATTAGACCGAGAAACATCATCATCCTAAATAAAATACATTATTAGGATATTTTGTGATCATAAATTTTATTAACACACCTATGAATTCAAGACTGCCAAATAATGAGTAATTTCAAAAACTACACTGGATATATGCCTTGGCTTAAAAAGCAAATGAGAGCATTCTTTAAAGGAATATTTTTAGTAATACAATGGTTCAAAAAAATTAGTTTTGCTGTTGTTGCAGTTTCTTTTACTGTCATTTTCTATCAAGCAATTAACTTA
>JBALXO010000111.1:0-10743 GCA_036960615.1 Cocleimonas sp.
CATTAGACTTTATGTTCTGGGGCGCTAACAGCTGGATCTGTGGCCCATCAAACTGTATGGCTAAAGCCTGCTGTGATTTAGATCGCACATTCCGTTCGGGTGATTTAGATAAAGCACGCGATCAAATGAAGACGCTTTATAAAGCGATGAACATTCTAGAAAGCGGTAAATTTGTACAGAAAATAAAATACGGTTGTGAGCTGCAAGGTGCACCAGTAGGTGAATGTCGCGCTCCATTAGGCTCATTAACAGATCAAGAAAAAACTGAATTTCGTGCTGCTATGGAACCGATTCTTAACTGGTAGAAAAACACTGCTAAAGATTATACTGGTTAAAAGCGCACTAGTAATAAGATTAACTGACAGGTATATAATTTGACTAAAAAAGTAATAGTAATCGGTGGCGGAGTTGTAGGTGTATGTTGTGCTCTCAACTTACTCAAAGACGGTCATGATGTCACCATCGTCGAACCGAATATAATGGGTGAGGCGACTGCTTGGGCAAGTTGTGGCTTTATTGCGACTAGTGAAGTCATTCCTATATCTAAACCAGGAATTTTACTAAAGGCTCCAAAATGGTTCTTAGATCCAGCCGGACCCTTAACAATAAGATCCTCGGCACTTTTATCTATCCTACCTTGGTTCATGAAATTTGCTGGCAACGCAAAATCTTCTCGTATCCATGAAATATCAAAAAACTTAGCTGCCCTTACTACAACGGCATTAGAAGACTTCGAAACACTTTTCAAAACGTATAACCTGAATGGCTTGATAGGTGATCACCCTATCATCGAACTGTATGACACTGAGGAAGAACTAAAAAAGGAACAACAACATACAGCAAGACGAAGAGAATTAGGCTTTGAGATCGACGAAATCTCCGGCGCTGAAGCAGCCGAAATGGAACCCTGTATCGCGAAAGATTTTGCTAAAGCATTAATTTTAAAAGATTGGAGAACCATCGCTGATTCAAAGCGCTTCGTAACCGCACTTGTGGATGCATTTATTGCAGCGGGTGGAAATATCCATATCGGTTCAGTCAAACAGTTAGTTAAAAATAACGGTGCTGTTAGCTCAGTAATACTAGAAGATGAAAGTACGTTGAATGCTGATTACTTTGTACTCGCGGCTGGCGCTTGGACTAAACAATTAGCCAAACAAATAGATCTGAAATTGGATATAGAAGCAGTTACTGGATATCAAACAATATTTTCTGAACCTGGCTTTGAGATGAAACACTCACTTGTCTATGCAACTGGTGGCTTTGGCATCACATCTTATGAAAGCGGTGTTGCAATTGGTGGTTCAATCGAATTCTCGTCATTGAATGCTTCCCCAAATTTTAATCGAGCAAAAATACTGGTTAAAAAAGCATATCGAGTATTACCCAATTTAACGCACGAAGCAGGTGAAGAACGCACAGGTCATCGACCGTTAACGCCAGACACATTACCCATCATTGATCGCGCTCATACCGTTAACAATGTTTTAATTGCATCAGGTCATGGACAATTAGGCGTAACCATTGGTGCGAGAACAGGACAAATCATTGCTGATTTAGTCGCTGGTCGACCAGACAGTATTGATCTCACTCCCTATAGCGTAAAACGCTTTAATCATTAATGAGTAGAGTATCCGTATGCATTGGAAGAAAACACTACAACTAATCCAAGTTCATGCTGAAGGGGAAGTAGGCAAAGTCCTCACCTCAGGTTTTCCTAGGATTCCGGGAGAGTCTGTTGCTGAAAAACTAGCATGGATGAATACTAATCCTGAAGGAAATAGTCTTCGCAAATTACTTACCTTAGAGCCTCGAGGCGCACTCGCAGGATCTGTTAACGTGCTGTTACCACCTAGTCATCCCGATGCTGATGCGGGTTTTATTGTTATGCAGGCCGATCAAACGCACGCCATGTCTGGTTCAAACTCTATGTGCTTAGTCACCGCCCTACTCGAAACTGGCACGGTGGAAATGAAAGAACCAGAAACACAAGTAGTTTTAGATACAGCAGCGGGTTTAGTTAAAGCCACCGCAACATGTAAAGATGGACGTTGTGAAAGTGTTTATCTAGAAATGACACCTGCCTATGTGGAAGTGCTAGACGCTGAAATAGAAACCGAAGAATGGGGCAAGATTAAATACGATGTCGGTTATGGTGGCATTTTTTACGCCATTATAGATGCTGACCAAGTTGGACTCGAAATCGAACCCGCATCAGCCCGAGAACTTGCTGACGCAGGCGCAAAACTAGTAGAACTAATTCGTGAAGCATATCCTGTTCAACATCCTGAAATCCCTGAAATCAATGGCATTGCTTATGTAATGTTTCGTGGTAAAGATGATGATGGAGCAGTTCGTACATGTACCACCTTATGGCCAGGCCGTGTCGATCGCTCCCCTTGCGGCACAGGCAGTAATGTAAACCTAGCAACTATGCACGCCCGAGGTTTAGTTAAACCCGGTGACCATCTAATTTCGCGTTCGATTATCGGCGGTGAGTTTAAAGTCAGTTTACTCAAAGAAACCAAAGTTGCTGGAAAGCCTGCTATCTGTGCCGGAATATCTGGCCGCGCATGGATTTACGGTATTCAACAGATTGGTTTAGATCCTACTGATCCATTCCCTGAAGGGTTTGTGCTAACAGATACCTGGGGACCAATGGCAGGGGAGATTAAGTAATAAAAAGACACCCCCTACTTTTTACTCGATTTCATCTCGCCCTTCGGGTCGTCGTCACTATGCTCCTTAGTTGTCTCGGCTATGCCTCGGCTCAATGTGTTTATATTATTACTCCCTACTAATTCAGTCGTTTGGCTCTATCAAGTTAATAATTTTCGTTTTATCCTGCGATCTAATATTTAAGGAACTCTAATAAATGTCTCAAGCAACTGTTTTAATCACCTCATCTACTGGCCGTATCGGTAAAGAATTAGTGGCACAACTATCTAAAGAAAATAAGTTTATTGTTCGAGCTTGTTACTTCAGTGATTCAAAAGCTGATGATCTAAAAGCATTGGGCGCAGATCAAGTGGTTAAACTTGATCTAAACGATAGTAGTACTTGGGCAGCCGCTTTAGATGGCGTCAGCGCAGTATATTCTGCATCACTTGATCCAATGTTAGAAGGACACCTAGCCTTTACAAAGGAACTAGGAAAACGTAAAGAACAGATCAAACATGTCGTCAGAGTCAGTTGCATGGGCGCAGATACCAACACAGCATCTTATGATGCGACCAAGCACGCATCGCGCAAAGGCGCATCTATTCCATTAATGCTACAGCACTACTGGTGGGGCGAAAAATCACTGATAGATGAAGGTTTAAACGTTACCGTATTGCGTAATAACTTCTTCATGAATCACTTATTAAAAACAGATTGCGACAATATCAATGCAGAAGGTTGGTTTAGTAATCCGTTAGGTTCAGCACGTAACTCATTTGTAGCAACACGGGATATAGCCACTGCTGCTGCAGTAATTTTAACCGAAGGTCCAGATAAGCATTCAGATAAGTTTTATGACATCACCGGTCCAGAACCACAAACTATGGAAGAAATCGCGGCTGATTTAAGTAAAGCGATGGATAAAGATATCGAATACAGAGCTCAAAATTTCGAAGAGTTTGAGAGCGACTTCGGCGCTACCCGTGCTGAATTTTTTGAATATTTATCAAACGGTTTCTATTGTCGCTGTAGCCCTGATTTTTACAATCTTACAGGTCACAAACCAACTGCATATTACGATTACTTAACCACTGCTGGTGTTACTGGTGAAACAGGTCTTGATGAGTTATGGCAAGGTAATCTCTGGAAAAAAGGTGAAGATGCGATGAAGGCTGCGGCTGAACTTAAAAAATAGACTAAATAGCAGTTTAGTTATCCTAAAAGAAACCCCGACCTGTTTTCCTTGAAAGTGGTAATAAGTCGGGGGGTGTCTTTTTATTTATATTATATCTATGATTGAAAACCCTATTTCTGAAATAAACTGAACATAAATAATGGAACGAAAAATCACAGGCTATCACTTAGATGAACACAAGGATTGGGTGGCAGAGTTAGACTGTCACCACGGTCAACATGTGCGCCATAATCCACCGTTTATAAATCGCTCTTGGGTGATTAGCGAACAAGGTAGGAACAGTAAATTAGGTGAATATTTACATTGTAAAAAATGTGATGAGAATGCAGAACCTGATAACTGGGATTAAAACTCACGATTGATTAATCGTGAAGACCCATCAATACCTTTACATGCTCTGTGGCACAACGCCCCAGTGAAGGGAGATCATACCCACCTTCAAGCATAGAAATCACTCTGCCTTGCGCAAACTCTTCTGCCAGTTTACAAATTTGATCAGTTACCCATATGTAATCGCTATCCATCAGATTAAAGCCACCCATATCGTCGTCAATATGTGCATCAAAACCCGCAGATATATAAATAATTTCTGGTTTAAACTCTCTTAACGCAGGAATCCAATGCTCGTCTACAGCCGTTCTATAATCTGGGCCTTTAGTACCGGCATTCAAAGGAACATTAACCATTAAGTCATCTATTGTTTTACCCGCATACCCTGGATAAAAAGGATGCTGATAAGTTGAACAAAAAAGAACATGCGGATTATGTGCCAAAATATCTTCAGTGCCATTGCCATGGTGCACATCAAAATCTACTATCGCTACACGATCTAGCTTATGATGTTCGATAGCATGCAATGCAGCTATTGCTACATTATTAAAAAAACAAAAACCCATAGCAGCATCTTTTTCGGCATGATGCCCAGGCGGTCGAACATTGCAAAAAGAACGTTTTAATTCGCCCGAAACAGCTAAATCAGTAGCTAAAATTCCAGCACCTGCAGCACGTTGTGCGGCTTCAAGTGTAAAAGGATTCATAGACGTATCAGGATCTACACGACGCAATCCTTCTAAAGGAGAATGATTGTAAATATCTTCAACATAATCTTTATCGTGAGCTCTTTCCAATTGTAATATTGAAGCATTGGGTGCTTCGTGATAATGCAAAAAATCCATTAAGCCTTTTGCTGCAAGTTGATCTTCAATAGCAGTTAAACGCTGAGGACATTCGGGGTGATACTCGGTCATTTCGTGTCTAAGACAATCCGGGTGCGTGATATAAGCGGTTTGCATTAACTATCCCTCAGTGAGCTTTTTAGTTGGTTTTTTTAGTTTTAATTGAAGCTAATTAAAAGTTTAACCCAATAAAACGTTAGTAATTTAGTATTACCAAATAATAACGTAAATTAAAACATTAGATTATAGGTTTTAATTAAAGGTTTTAAATTATATCTGTTATCTATTTGTTAACATTGGCCTATGTCTGAACATTATCTCAAAGCATTATTCGACCCAAGCTCAATTGTCATTATCGGTGCAAGTGAAACGAAAAATAGCGTAGCTGCATTAATTACAAAAAAAATACACCAACAATTTACTGGTAAGGTTTATTTTGTAAACCCTAAGCATAAAAAAATATTAGAACAAGATTGCTACAAATCTATTAACGATATTGATCATGTAATTGGCGATACGATAGATCCAAACTCTAATATAAAAAACAATACTAATATTGATTTGGCCATTATTGTCAGCCCTTTAAGAACCGTTGAAAATAGCATTCGAAAATGCGCCAAAATTGGTATCAGCAATGTTTTGGTAATGACTCATTACCCAAGTAGTTATAAATTAGAAATCACATCGAGTATGAAGTCCCTACTCAAAGTAGCTCAAGAAATAAACGTTAGGCTTTTAGGGCCAAATGCTACAGCTTTAATTCGACCTTCTATAAATTTTAATGCCAGTCTAACCGACAATAAAATTCAAGCGGGTAAATTAGCCTTAGTTTCTCGTTCTAGCAGTATTTGTAACAGTATTGTGGATTGGGCAGAAACTGAACAAATCGGATTTTCTTCAATTATCTCTAACGGCTCGGTACTCGATTTAAACTTATCAGATATTCTTGATTTTTTAGCTAATGATATTAAAACTAGTTGCATAGTCATACATATCAACCAAGTAATTCATTCAAGACATTTTATGAGTGCACTTAAAGCGGCTGCAATGCGCAAACCAGTGGTAATATTAAAATCTTCGCGTAATAACGGTAGTTATAGCGATGCCATATCTAAAACCATTGATGTGCACGCCATGGATGATGTATTTCGTGCTGCAGTATTGAGAGCTGGTGCCAATTACGCACCAACATTAACTAAGCTGTATACCGCAGCTAAAATACTAGCGAGCAACCAACGAACCAAAGGTAATAGACTGGCTATAATCTCAAATGGTTATGGACCCATGATGCTCGCTAATGACAGATTAAGAGATTTACACTTAGCCACTAATGAGCTCAGTCCATCCCTTATAAGTGAGCTTAAAAAGACCTCTGATACACTAATCAATCATGAAAATGCAGTCATCATATTTGATCAAGAGAACATCGCTAAGCACTATGTGAATAGTATTAAATTATTGCTAGCCAGCAAAGAAGTCGATGCTATCGCCATCATCTTAGCGCCAAATCCACTATTTGATAGCTTGGAAGTAGCGGCAGAAATTACAAAAGCAGTAAAATCCACTAAAAAACCTGTATTAGCCATTTGGTTAGGAACCTCATCTGGTGGCAAAGGACGTAAATTTCTAAGTAAACAAAAAATATCTAATTACCGAACTCCAGAAGCAGCGATTGATGCGTTTAGCTTTCTGTGTAATCACTTAGCTAATATACAAAACCAATTGAAGCTTCCTTATCCTCTGAAAAAGCAATTACTACCCAATGTAGACGCAGCCAACGCAATCATCGGCTCCAATCTAAAACAGAAGCGTAATGTTCTTTCTAAAATGGATTCAATTCGATTACTTGAAGCTTTTCATATTAAAAGTATTCCGTCGATGCATACAGAATCTTTGGATGATGCCATTCGTATTGCCGAAGGAATTGGTTATCCCGTCGTACTCAAAATTGATACTCAACACCTAAGCTATAAATCTGATGTAAGTGGTGTTGTATTAAATATCAATAACGAAAAAATGCTTAGGAAGTCATACCTACGAATTGAAAAAAGCATTTCTAACCTACCTCCTAGCATCTTAATTGACGGTATTCTTGTTGAAAAAATGAATGCTCCAACAAATGGCAGATTTTTAAACATCAGTATTTTAAATGATCCAGCTTTTGGCCCTGTAATAAGCTTTGGAGGCAGTGGAGCAGAATCTCCAATAGTGAATGATAGAGCCATCCAGTTACCACCAGTGAACAAAAGATTGGCGGAGGAATTGATTAATAATACACAAGTCAGTTTATTCTTAGATAAATACCGTAACTTACCCGCCGCAAATAGGGAAAAGTTGCGAGAAGTACTCATAAGAGTATCTGAGATTGCAGTGCATTTACCCCAAGTTTTCGAATTGTCAATTAATCCTCTGGTGCTTGATGAAAACCAAGCATTGGTCAATGATGTACGTATCGTCATCCAAAAAACTACTAACGATAACAAACACTTTTCTCATTTAGCGATACATCCTTATCCTTCAGATTGGCGACGTCGTGTCACTATTAAGAAAAACAAATCTGTTGAATTGCGCCCTATCCGCGGTGAAGATGCGCAGGCTGAAATTGAACTTGTTCATAGTATGTCGAGAGAATCTAAATATTTAAGATTTATGCATGCTGTAAACGAGATCTCACCAGAAATGTTATCCCGATTTACTAAGTTTGATTATGATAGAGAGATGGCTTTTGGTGCGTTTCTAGAAAAAAAGAATAAGGAAATACTAATAGGTGTTAGTAGGTATGCTATTAATCCAGATAAACAAAGCTGCGAGTTTGCTATTGCTATCGCTGATGAATATCATGGCTTAGGTTTAGCCAAACAACTCATGTTAATTCTTATTGAGCATGTTAAAGATCAAGATCTTAAAATAATCGAAGGGACAGTACTAAAAAACAATACATCTATGGATAAACTCATGTCATCCTTAGGTTTTAGTAAACACTCTTCACCAGATGACTACGAAATAAATATTTTTCGATTAGAATTTGATTCATAATTCGCAACTTAATATAAGCAACAATCTTAACTGATGACTTATGCCAATAATCAATAGCGACTTTAAGCCAGCTTGGTGGTTAAAAAATCCACACCTTCAGACCATTTGGGGTACGGCTTTTAAACACAAACCAGAAATCGAATTGATTCCACTTCGTATTGAATTGGATGATGGCGATTTTGTTGATGTGCTTAATACTAAAGATATAGGCAAAAAACCTATTGTTGTGATTCTTCATGGCATGGAAGGCTCAATCGAATCTCATTATGCTAAACCTTTAATTCAGCAATTGGATGATGCAGGGTATGGCGTTTACTTTATGCATTTTCGCAGTTGCAGTGGTGAACTTAATAGACTATCTCGCGGCTACTCTAGTAATGATTCAACTGATATACAAGCAGTTATAGACTCTATCAAACACGACCATCAGCGTATTCCATTTGCGGTTGTTGGCTTTTCCTTAGGTGGAAGTGTGGCACTTAAATGGCTAGGTGAACATGCTGAGAACGCTGATACCACTGTTGGTATTGCAGTTTCTGTGCCCTTTAGGCTTCGCGATGCAGCAATTAAACTCGAAAAAGGTTTTTCACGCGTCTATCAACATTATCTAGTCAGTACCTGTCAGCGCAAATACCAAGAGAAAGAAGAGCTTGTTTCTTCCCCTATCAAAGTAAATATAAAAGATCTCAACACTTTTTACCGATTTGACGATAATATCACTGCACCATTGAATGGTTTTAAAAGTGCTGAAGACTATTATGAAAAATGCAGTAGTCGCCAATTTTTAAAATGCATTAGCAAACCGACATTAATTTTACACTCTAAAGATGATCCTTTTATGTGGGACCATAGTGCACCACGTGAGCACGAATTATCTAAAGATGTTCATTTAGAATTGACTGAACAAGGTGGTCATGTCGGTTTTGTTACTGGCAAATATCCATGGAAAACAGAATACTGGCTAGACCAACGCATCTTGTCTTGGTTAAATGAACAACGTCAAAAATTACTGAATTAGATAGAGATATGTAAAGTCATTATGCATTCTAACGATAACAACAAAAACAATAACTCTAACCTTGATCAAAGTAGTTACAAAAATACCAAGAAAAAACCCTCACAAAAAATAAGCTCTCCATTAGCAATGCGTCATGGCGTTTCTGCCAGTCGCGTTTGGTTGCCAAAAGTAGGTGATTACAAAAACAGCACCGAACAATATGGCACATGGAATACCTTATTGGAATTCCTAGTTGAACGCTTTCCTTTTATCGACGAAGAAATTTTAATTGAACGCTTAGAACGTGGTCATATTGTTAGCCAAACTGGCCAAACCTTTACTCCTAATAGCCCTTATCAGTCTGAGATATTTTTATTTTATTATCGCGAAATACCTAACGAGCCTAAGATTCCGTTTAAAGAAGAAATACTGTTTAACGATGAGAATCTTATCGTAGTCGATAAACCTCATTTCATTCCCGTAACGCCATCAGGAAGATACGTTCGAGAAAGTCTATTAGCACGACTAAAACATCATTATCAAAGCGAAGACATTAGCCCTATTCACCGACTAGATCGTGAGACTGCTGGTGTTATGTTGTTTAGTTGTAATACTGAGATTCGTGGTGCGTATCAAAACCTTTTCCAAAAGCGTGAAGTGAAAAAAACTTACGAGGCGATAGCACCAGCATCAGATCTTATTTTTCCTTTTACTTATAAAAGCAGAATCACCCAAAGCGAAGAAACATTTTTTATCATGCGTGAAGAAAATGGCGAAGCAAACTCAGAAACTACAATTGATGTGTTAGAAATTAAAGGTAACTTAGCACGTTACCACCTATCACCTGTCACCGGCAGGCAACATCAACTTAGAGTTCATTTGATGTCATTAGGCTTCCCTATTTTGAATGATCCTTTTTACCCTGAGTTATTACCCAGCAAGGGTGAAGACTATTCACAGCCTTTACAGTTGCTTGCTAAGACTATTGAGTTTGTTGACCCTATAACACATCAAACGCGATTCTTTGAAAGCAAACAAACACTTATTCTCTAGTGTATAAATGCGGCACAAAAAAATACCCTAAGCTATTAGGGCATCTAAATGTATTTGATAACTATTGTTGAGTTAGTAAGTTTTTACAGTAATACCGGCACTGACCGTATTTAAATCAGTATCTAATACTTCATGATGCTGAACTTCCAAACGCACATCTATATTTTCAGTAACGTTCATATAGCCGCCTACACCGTAATAAGGGTTTGTTTTATCCTCATCAAGCCTAGAGCCATTAATAACAATATCAGTTTTTACTCTCTCAACACCAAAACGGGCAAATAAGCCTGCATTGTCACTGAGGGACAAATATCCAATCGCAGAAACTTGAATAGCCGCCGCCTCAAATTCACCATTAATACCATCAAGCGTTTCATCACCATCACCAAAATTGGCATAGCCAAGCTCTACAGACACATTATCATTTATGTATTTACCGACCGCGACACTATAGCCACTCTCATCAATACCATCTTCATAGTTCGCATTCAGACCATTTGCAGCAAAGTACCAAGAGTCAGTAGCAGAAGCATTACTAACACACAGTAAAAAAGCTAAAGGTAAAGAAACTTTCAAAAGTGTATTTTTCATAAGAAATTCCATTTTCTATTTGATAGTGTTAACAG
>JBALXO010000112.1:0-10694 GCA_036960615.1 Cocleimonas sp.
AAGCAGGACAAATAACAGTTGGCTTTTGCTCCTGCGTCGCTTATTTTAGCCAACGTATTATTTGCCTCTTAATGGGGCGTTAGAGCTATAGATCAATTTCTGGAGATGTAATGGATAATAGAGATGAGTTAATACGTTTTACTAAAAAGGGGATCGGTTTTCCATTTGCTGGATTAATCGTAATGTGCCTTTGCGCTTTAGTCATTAATTTTCTCCCACAAAGGCAGGCTTTGATAATGGTTATCTTTGCTACTGGTAGTACATTTCCAATAGCTTTCTTTATATCAAAAATATTCAAAGTTAATCCATTTGCTAAATTACCGCCATTATCAAACTTGGCCACAGTTTTAGCCAGTGCTCAATTTTTATATTGGCCAGTGCTTATCTTAGTACTTCAATTAATTCCCAATTGGTTTCCATTCGTTTTAGCTATTCTTTTTGGCTCTCATTTCATTCCTTTTGGATGGCTTTATAAAAGTAAAGCTTATTACTTTTTAGGTTTTGCTATGCCTGCTGTAGGATGTGTAATGGCTTTTGGAGGGAGCGAGTTTTCTTATACATATACTTTTTTAGCTCTTATCCCTCTGTATTTACTTACGTGTTTACTTCTTCTTAAAGAGAATTCAACAGTCAAATATGCAGTAATATAGCCCTAACAAGGCGTTCAAACGGACAAAAAACAGTTGGCTTTTTCACTCCGTTCACAATTTTAGCCAACCGTTTTTAGCCGCTTAATATGGGCGTTAGGTTACATGGAGAGTAATTTGAAGTATCCAGTATTTATCACATCATTTTTATTATTGATTTATTGCGCCTCAGGCTTTTATTTACCTTCATATGTTGAAGAGTTATCTATTATTGAACCTAAAACAGAGTTAATCGAGAAACTAGAATCTAAAATTGAAAGTGCTGATGAAGATATACTTAGAGGTTTAACGAGAATGATGTTGGATGATCTAAAGACGGACTTACCTAAAAGAAATGAAGTTCAGTATCATACGATAGGGATGTACTTGGGTTTTAATAAGATTTTAGTTGGTTTATTAATCTTTCATTTTATTGCATTATTTGGTTTTTACAGGGCTTGGCGTAAAAAGTAACCTAACAAGCAATTAAACAGGGATAAAAAACAGTTTGCTGTTTTCGTTCCTCAACATTTTAGCACACAATTTTTTGCCCGTTAATTGGGCGTTAGTTGCCAAGGAGTTTGCATCATGGATGAGTCTACAGTTGAAGCTTTATTTATTATTATTTTCGCAGTTTTACCTTGTGGCATTTTCGGGTATCTAATCGCTTTTAAAGGGCGCAGAGGTTTAATTTCGGGTTACAGTGAAAAGAACTTTTCTAATCCTCAAGCATTTGGAAAAGGTGTAGGTGTAAGCCTAATATTGTTTTCTGTTTTTATGGTATTTATCGCATATTTTTGGCACTTGGGTCTCCTTACAGAAAACCGAATGGCTTCTTATGTTTTATTACTCATTATTGGTGTAGTGTTAAATTACTTTTATGGTATTGTTAAATATCGTAAAAAAGGCAACTAACAAGCAACTAAAACGGAACAAAAACAGTTGGTTAGGTTTCGCTTTACATTTTAACCAACTATTTTTGTCCGCTTAAGTGGGCGTTAGTTGCCTTCTGCCATCACTTGTAGCGCATTAATCAAATTTAAAGTAAACTGTATATATACAACCGCATGTTAGGAGATGTTATGAAAGCTTTATTAGGTAATCTAGCCAAGAAAATAAAAGGCGACCCTTCTGGAAGTGAGCAGTTGAGAGCTTTTATATCTAGTAGCTCAAAAGAGTACGAAGTTATCACCTTGTCAAACGGTAAAAAATATCGAGTTTCTACTTCTCCTAAAGAGAAAGCCGTGGCATGAATATAGCTTTTCCTGCTTTTTTTATTTTAGTACTTATTATTCCCGGTTTTATATTCCAAAACTCTTACGAAAAATTAGAAAATACATGTATAGAAAAAAAGCCATTTGATGTTTCTTCATCTTTGGCTTTTTTTTATGCGTTAATTTTACATGTTTTTTTAATTGCTGTTGTAGTGCCTCTATCAGGTAACGAAATTAATTACGATATCTGTATAAAACTGTTAACCGGCTCTAAATCAATCTCTGCATCTGATTTAGGAGCTATAAGCGGTAACATCACTAAGATTATTTTATATTTTTCTAGTTCTTTTTTACTTGCGTATGTATTTGGTAAATTTTTTCAAAAAATAATTTTTTATTTTAATCCCTACAAATCATCAAAGTATGCTTTTGACACTCCATGGTACTATGAGCTTACAGGTAAATTGTCTGAAACTCAGGACGCAGAGTTAATTAAATTATCCTGCTTAGTAGAGTCTAAAAACACATCCTTCTTATATTATGGTGTTCTTGAAGATTTTTATCTTGATTCTAACGGTCAATTGAATCGAGTTGTTTTATCTGGTGCAATGAGAAGACCAATAGAGTCAGACGATTCTGAACCAACAACCCCACCAACTACACGTTTTTATGAGATAAAGGGAGATCGCCTTATTCTCAAATATGAAGACATTAAAAATATAAATATTGAATATCTTTATATTATTGAGGAAGAGTAGGCAACTAACAAGTCACTCAAAATGACAAATAACAGTTGGCTGTGCTCGTACCTCGCAAATTATAGCAAGCTATTTTTAGCCGCTTAGTAGGGCGTTATACGTAAAGGAGATTTCGCAGATGGAGTTGAATTCAATAGATGATGTAAATGCACTTGTCGAGATTCAGAAAATTGCACAGGTTCAGCGACTAGAAAAGAAAATTCGTCAACTCGGTTATTTACCTTTAGTTACATTCGTAGGTATCATTGTGTTTTATATTTTGCGTGTTTTTTCTGGTTATTTTGATGTTCGGCTAGGTGATGTGATTTTTATCGGATTAATGATAGGTGGTAATTGTCAATCAAATGTTCTGCGTATGGATTTGATCAGAGAGTTATTTAAATTACAGTATGGAAAATAGTTTACGTATAACAAGGCATTCAAGCAGGACAAAAAACAGCTGGCTATTTGCTCCTTCGTCGCTTATTTTAGCCAGCTATTTTTAGCCGCTTAGTAGGGCGTTAGGCTTTTCTATAATTCAGGTGTACATGGATATTATGACGAATAAAAGTACCAAATTGGAAAAAGTAGGTTTTGTATTAGTCGCACTCATAGTTTTATTGCAGGGCTTTTATGGTACTTTTGCTTTCATTGACCCAACGATGTTTTCTGTTGTCAGAGGAACTGAACTTTTCTCGGTTATGGATGCTGACTGGGTGGCAATATATGGTTCTCGTACAATCTTTATTACCTTGATTTTCGGATATCTTTTATATACTCGAAATTATGCTGTTTTAATGTGGGGCGCATTATTTGCAGTTGTTATGCCAATTACAGATGGGTTACTTGCATATGAAGCTCAAGCACCATTTAAGGTTGTTGCTAAGCATGTTGTCACTATTTTATACTTATTAATTATATTCTTTGTCTTAAAGAAGGTTGTTGCCAACAAAGCCTAACAAGCCATTCAAGCAGGACTTTTAACTGTTGGCTAGGTTCCGCTTCGCTTCACATTTTAACCAACAATTAAAATCCCCTTAGTAGGGCGTTAGTTATACAACCATTGAGTAAATCTTATGAAGCAAAAGTCTACTATTTTTTACTGGGTTATAGTGTTAATTTGTTTAATTGTAATACTAGTTGGTGTTTATCAATTAGGTAACATAATTGGTTCTGCGCTGTACTCCAGTAGTTTCAGTTTTGAATCAATTAGTATTTGGCAAATAGGGCTGATTGGTTCAGGCGTTTGCGGGATATTCGAATTTATAAGAACGATTAAAAAACTGAAAGTGTCACAACAGTACAACTAACAAGGCATTCAAACGGACAAATAACAGTTGGCTATTTGCTCCTTCGTCGCTTATTTAGCCAACTATTATTTGCCTCTTAATGGGCCGTTATGTTTCTCTCAAGGATGGATTATGAATATACTAAAAGGGATTACTCTCACTGCTTTTTTAAGCTTAGTAGTAGCATTGTTATTTGCTTTTTTTTATCGTTTACCAATCCCTATGGGAGGAATAATTGGTCCTTTTGGGGAGTATGGTTCGGGAAGCAATATCTTAGAAACGATTAAGATGGTATTCACAGCTTGGGTATTTTACGGGTTGTTTGGTGGTTTTATTGTTCTTTCAATTTTTGGTGTTCTTGCTGGATATTTTGGTTCTAAAGTTTCAGATACATCAATTAACTCAAATCTAAAAATTATACAATACTCATTTATAGGAGGTTTTGTTCCCGTTTTATTTATTGCTACATTAGATTTTATTATTGGTCCGTGGTAAAAAACATAACAAGGCATTCAAGCAGGGCTTTTAACAGTTGGTTAGGTTCCGCTTCGCTACACATTTTAACCAACAATTAAAAGCCGCTTAGTAGGGCGTTAGCAGTTTAAATGCATAGGGTGAATCATATGAATGTAGTATGTGAAACAGAACGACTATATATCAGACAGTTTAATACTCAAGATACTGATTTTATTGTTCAGTTATTAAATGACGAGTCGTTCATTCGGAATATAACCGATAAAAAGGTTAGAACTAATGCTGATGCATTGAATTATCTTATTAATGGCCCTTTATCTAGCTATCAAACCTTTGGTTTTGGTCTTAGTTTGGTTTTACTCAAGGAAACAAAAACTCCAATAGGAATGTGTGGGTTGTTAAAAAGAGAAGAATTGGATTATCCAGATTTGGGTTATGCGCTTTTACCTGAGTTTTGCGGCAAAGGTTATGCAAATGAAGCGTCTTCTTCTCTTATCAAAGAAGAAATGGCTTCTTATTCTTTAAATACGGTTTTGGCTGTTACGTTTCTAAATAATTTAAGATCTAATAGTTTATTGAACAAAATAGGCTTTAAGTTGAAAGGAAATATAGAGTTGTATGGGTCTCAGAATAATTTATATGAGTACAGTTGTAAAACTGCTAACAAGCCATTCAAGCAGGACAAATAATAGTTGGCTCTTAATGGGGCGTTAGGCAAATTTGGAGGTTTAATGAAATTTTTTACATTGTTTTTACTTGCTTTATCTTTATCTTCATTTGCGTCAGAAGAGTATTCCAATAAAATTTTCATGGAAATTGATAACGCATTGGTTAGTCAGTTATTGTATGTAAAAGAAAAGAAAATTTATACTCCTACTAATAAATTCGAACCAATAGTTAATTTTGCTTGTGGTTATAGTGTGTCTATCTATACGTTTGATGAACAATTAAAGTCAGAATATATTAATGGCAAGGTACGAGTTGTTTCTACTTTTAAATCAAGTGGTAATATAATATCTTATACGCCATTAAGGGATTTAAGTGGTTCTTCTATAAGACCTGCATTGTTTAAAGGCCACTATTTTATTTCCAAGTGATATTTTGCCGAACAAACAACTCAGACGGACACAAACAGTTGGCTGTGCTCGTATCTTGCAAATTATAGCCAACTATTTTTAGCCGCTTAGTAGGGCGTTAGGCAATATTAAATAAAGGGGTGCTTGGTTCATGTTAGATTCTTATTCAGTTGCTTTTTTCGGTATATTAATAATCATATTGACTGTTGTAGTACAAAGTCTTGTTGCGGCAAAATCTAAAGCTTCACAGCCAGATGCTATTCCAGGAAAAATTGACTCATCACTAAGTCACTCTTCATTCGTGTTTCGTTCAAATAGAACATTCGCCAATTCTCTAGAAAATATCACGGTAATGCTTGGTGCTTCATTTTTAGCAATACTTGTTGGGGCTAATGTTTTTTTGACTGGAATCATAATTTGGGTCATGGCAATATCCAGAATAATTCACATGATTCTGTATTACGCGATATCAACAGAAAAAAATCCAAGTCCAAGAAGCTATTTCTATTTAATCGCCTTAGTAGCAAATATAATACTTCTTGGTTTATGTGGTTGGGCTATTGCCTAACAAGGGAATCAAAAGGACTAAAAAGTGCTGGCTGGCGTTCCTCACTATTTTAGCCAACAATTTTAGCCTCTTAATAAGGCGTTAGGCATACAAGGAGAGTTCAGTGAAAAAATTAACTTTAGTATTTATATCCCTTATTTTATCTTTTTCAACTTCCGCGAATGAAAAATTCACGACAGATCAGTTAATCGAAAAAGCTAAGGCATTTGTATCAGCAAAAAATGCTCGCCAACAACCAAATACAACTACTAAAGAAATTGACCATTATATATCGCTATTATCTGATGACTTTATTGATGAACATGTTAAATTCAAGTTTACGTATACTGAGAAGTCTAAACTCCGTACAGACATGGTTGGTAAACTAAAAGATGAAATTATAAGCAGTAATATTGAGATAAACGAAATTATGGTAGGGGCTAATGTTGTTTTTATAAAAATGTCTGAAATGGGTAAAGTTAAGCCTGCACATTTAGATAAAACTATTGAATATAGTAAAACTAATATTGTCTCATTAGAGTTTAACGAATCAGGTTTAGTAAAGCATATCCGCCGACACCACGGTTAATGTATACCTAACAAGCAACTCAAACGGACACAAACAGTTGGCTGTGCTCGTACCTCGCAAATTATAGCCAACTATTTTTAGCCGCTTAGTAGGGCGTTAGCATGATTAGGATGTTCAATATGAGACAAATGCTTTTATTAATATGGATGATAGTTTTTTGCCCAATTGTTCTTGCGGTAGAGTCCGAAAAAGATATTCAATATCATCATGTTGTTGAAGAAACGATTGCAAACACTGGGTTTAATGGCACCGTTTTGATAAGTACAGATGGACGTATAATTTTTCATGAAAATATAGGGTTTTCCGATGATAGGAAAACCCTAATATCAAACAAACACTTGTTTTGCCCTGGCTCAGTAGGTAAAGAGTTTACTACCATATCGATTATGCAGCTCGTTGAGCAAGGGAAATTAAGTTATGAAGACAGCATTTCTGACTATATATCAGGTTTTCCTTCTTGGGCAAAAAATATAACTGTAGAGCATATACTTACTCATACTTCAGGTTTACCTAAGGTCAAATGGGAAAAATATATTGATACTTCCGATGTGATAAAGCAGATGAAAAATAGCACTCTAGCTTTCGAACCTGGAAATGATTATCTTTATACAAATTTAAATGTAGTTTTGCGAGCTTTGATTGTAGAGAGAATAACGGGCGACACTTATTCTAATTTTGCTAAAGAGTTTATTTTCGATGTTGCAGGAATGACTGATTCATATTTTCAAGTAGATGCTAATAATCTTTCCAAGTTAAAAGTAACAGGTGACTATCCAACTGCTGTGAATGGGGTGACTTTATATGTTACACCACTCGACTTGTTAAAATTTGAAACTGCCTTAAGAGGGTCCTTATTTCTGCCCATCGAGAAGATAAAAAAGACCTTGCTAGGTGATGAATCATCCGGAAAGCGTAATCGCGCTTACTTTGACTTTGGGAAGTTTTACAACGATAAACATGGAAGTATTGTCTATTGGGAGCATGATGGTTCTAATCCTAGCCATCACACAATTAAACATTCTGATTTTAAAAACAACTATACAATAATACTAATGTCGAGTGATGGCAATAAATCAACTCTGTACAAAATTAGAGATGCGTTAAAGATCCAGTTAGGAAAGAATAATTCGGGTGAGACATAAGGACATCATGCTAACAAGCTGTTCAAGCGGGACAAATAACAGTTAGCTGGTTCCGCTTCGCTTCACATTTTAGCTAACTACAATTTGCCCATTAATAGGGCGTTGAATGCCTTGAGTGAATATGGATAAATTGACTGCCAATTGGTATAAAGAAATCACAAATTAGCTGAAAATAAGCTTTCTAGGTTGTTGTCCTCAAAAGAGAGAGAATTTACTGAATCTAGGTTAGCTTATGTTTCTTTAGAAATGATAGGCGACACAGTTAAAGGCTTATCATGTACTGAGCTTGAGTCTTATTTAAACTCTGCATAACACAGAGTTTAATTTGTTCAGGCACTTAACAAGCCGTTCAAGAGGGAAAATTTACAGTTGGCTGTTTTCACTCCGTTCAACATTTTATACAACTATCATTTGCCTCTTAACATGGCGTTAGCTGTATTTGTAGTATTCTGCTACTTTTTTAAATATTTCTGTTATTTCAGGAGAATGCTTAATTTTTCTTAATTCCAATATTTTATTTTGAGCTTTGAGATATGCTTGTTCAAAGGTTTTGTTATCAATCGTTATATCAGTTTTTTTCTGTTTGCCATTTACGCTAATTTGAATATGTAAAATTTTCTTTATCGAACCACTTTTATTTTTTAATGTTCGTTTTAGTCCAATAACTGTTCCATCAGGATGAAATATCTTATTTATATCTAACTGCATACGTATTTGACGATATAGTCTTTTTTGAGAGATTTCTTCTTGTCTTTTCTCTGCTAAAATTTTAGCTTTGTCGCCATACTTGGCAATAGAAAAATACTCTTGAATACCGAAAACCTTATCTTGAACTCTATATCGTTTAACATTTTGCATATTTGGGTGTGCCATGACAGTCATAAATGTAATTCTTACCTGCGTTTATTGGAATTAATTATAAATCGTTCATTCCTTAAACTTATAAGCCAGCAGAAGTATAAATATTTTAATGTTATATTCAAGCTTAAATGTAAGACAAAATGTAGCTTTCTTTCTACGTAACATGTAGATAACATGTAGCTAACAAGCCATTCAAGTAGGACAAAGAGCAGTTGGCTATTTGCTCATTCGTCGCTTATTTTAGCCAACTATCATTTGCCTCTTAGTGGGGCGTTAGTTGCCTAGGATAATTTAGTGTGTAATTTGAAAAGTATTTTAATTGCTATAGGGAGTGGATTGCTTTCCTTATTTATATTTAAAAATATTTTAATTGGTTACCAAACTGGCATTACTGATTTAAAGTTTGGGAATTACGTTAATATTATTAATAGTCCAGTAGTCTATTGGTTAAGTATGGCTTTATCATTATTTGTTGCATGTTTATTATTATGGTTGGCTGTTTTCACTTTGATCTCACATTTTAGCAAACAATTATCAGCCCCTTAAATGGGCGTTAGGTATACAGGAAAAAAAAGGTGTTACATGGATATTAAGGTTGGCGAATTAAGGCATGAAGCGGTAATTTCTTTGTTACAAGAACATCATGAAGATATGCTAGCTCATTCACCTCCAGAAAGTGTTCACGCGCTAGATTTGAGCGCACTTGAACACCCCGATGTAACTTTCTGGAGTTTGTGGGTTAATCAAGATTTAGCTGGTATTGGCGCTATAAAAGAACTTGATAAAGATCATTGCGAGATAAAGTCTATGCGTACAGCGACTAAATTTTTACGTAAAGGTATTGCTCGTAAAATATTAGAGCATATCGTTGAACAAGCGACTCTTCGTTCGTATAAAAGATTAAGTTTGGAAACAGGTACTGTGGATGCGTTTATTCCAGCACAAAAACTTTATCAACAATTTGGTTTTCAAACATGTGTCCCTTTTGGTAACTATCAAGAAAATCCATATAGTATGTTTATGTCAAAGGCTATTAAGTAAAGTATATCTATAAGAAATTAAACAGGGACAAAAAATAGTTGGCTTTTGCTCCTTTGTTGCTATTTTAGCCAACTATTTTATTGCCCGTTAATTGGGCATTATGTTTAATTTGACTTCAAAAAATTACATTATGAAAATTACTATATACGATTACTGTTTATCATCGATTTCAATTGTTTTTTTTATAGTAGGAGCATTACTTTTTTTGAAGTGCTCAGACCTTTTAGCGATTTGAAGATAGATGGTCCGTTAGCATTGAGCTGCTGTATTATGGGAGCTCTAATATCGGGTTTTTTATTATGGTTTGATCTTGGAAGTATTTCGATAAACATTATCTGTTTAATTTTGAATTTAGCTTTTATAGCAGGTATGTGTATCATGCTCTATCTGGCATCAAAAATATTTTAAAGCAAAACCAATTTGATAGTAAGGTAAAGGCATTACAACCGCATGCACTCGAAACCAAAAAATGCCGTTGCGCTCTGTTTTTTGACCGGTGATGCAGACCGCTATGTTTATATGGATATTTTATTTATGAGTCTGAAAAAAATACTAACTAGTTCCCTGATTTTTTTATGTATTACATCATGTGCATTCCAACCAATTATTGATAGCCAACCTTATTGTGAGGGTGGCGAAACATTTACCAAAAAATTAACATTAAAATTAACTGATATGGATGACGTAGAGGCATGCGAGGATACTAATTTTGGAGAATGCGTGCTGGAGTTGGGGCTGATAATTCCTGTGAGCTTTGTAATTTCAGGTAGTATTGTTTTATTGGGTAACACCCTGTATTGGATAGAAAATAAATTTAACTGCTAAATAAAAATAACAAGACGTTCAAACGAATCACACGCAACAGTTGGCTAGTTTCCCTTCGCTAAACATAGAAAAACCCGTTAATTGCAAAATTAGCGGTTTTTCTGCTTTCTGGAATATACGTTTTTGGGTTTGCTTTAAAAGACCACCATCTAATTCACTTTTATGTGAAGACTTTAAATCAAAATATATAAGAATCTATCAATAATATTTAGATGTACTTAGTGCGCTAAACTGAAGTTAGCAGCTCGTTAATCTTAACAGCTGCTTAAAGTT
>JBALXO010000113.1:0-10602 GCA_036960615.1 Cocleimonas sp.
GTACTTCATAAGTTTCTATAGCCTGATGCAGCCATGTCGCCCATTGTCTTCCCTGTTCTTTGTTATCCGCATGACGATAGGAAATAAATGCGTGATATTTTTTTTGTTTATCCATAATTCATCCCACTAGTATTTATCACCCCATGTTTATACATAGCAATCGTATCAATAATGGTACTGACTGTTTACTATTAAAAATATGGATATTATGCCGTTCACTCTACACTAATAAAGAAGAGACATTAGAGCAACTCATAAGAAGAATAAGTACTGATTTTTCATTTTTTTAAAGTCTTCATGAGTAAAACAACAGTGTTATAGACTAGCTTTTTTACATAACTTATTAGTATGCTATGTTGTTAATCGAACTTAGTTGTTGTTATTGGATGAGCCCTCAAGTAATGAATAATGATAAAAAGAAGATCCTAACAATCGATGGCGGTGGCATTCGCGGCTTACTGGCGGTAGGCATGTTAGAACAAATCGAGTCTCAATTAAGAAAAGCTACTCAAAACCCTGAAATGTTATTGTCTGATTATTTTGATTATATTTCGGGTACAAGTACTGGCGCAATCCTTGCTACTGCACTTTCTACAGGTATGAGTACTGCTGAGATACGACCCTTTTACCTTGAATGTAGTAAAGAGATTTTTAAAAAAGCCTCACTATCTAAACGCCTTTATTTTAAATATAAATCAGAAGAAATCACTAAAATTCTCAAAAATACTTTTGGTGAAAAAACAACTTTAGGGAGTGATTCGATTAAAACACTTCTTATGATAGTTATGCGTAATGCAACTACCGGCTCACCTTGGCTCATGAGCAACAATCCAGATGCCTTATTCAATCAACGTAATTTACTAGACTGTAACCTCGATTTACCCTTGTGGCAGCTAGTACGAGCAAGCACTGCTGCTCCCAGTTTTTTTGAACCAGAAAGTATTACTCTTGGAGATACCGAATTCCTTTTTGTTGATGGAGGTATTACTCCTTACAACAACCCTTCTTTTCAGACTTTTTTGATGGCAACACTTGAACCCTATAAAATTAAGTGGGAAACAGGTGAAGATAAAATGCTGTTAGTTTCAGTAGGTACAGGCGGAGTCCCTGATTCTAAAGACAAATTATCCACTAAAGATATGCACCTCGCTTATACCGCTACCCAAACCCCACAAGCTCTTATGAATGCAGCCAGTGCTGAACAAGATATTCTCTGCCGGTCTTTTGGTAATTGTTTGTGCGGTGATGAGATTGACATGGAAATTGGCAATATGTTGAACATGCAAGGTCCTACTAAAGACAAACTTTTCACTTATATGAGATACAACACCAACCTCACGGCACAAGGATTAGAAGCAATAGGCATCACAGATATTGATCCTAAGATTCTTTGGGAAATGGATAATACAAAATATCTAGATGAACTAAATCACGTTGGAGAAATGGCTGCATCTCATAAAGTAAAAACCGAACACTTTACTGGTTTTTATTAATTGCTGTTGATTCAGAAAGAGCTCTTAGTCATCATCTTTGATGGAGCCTTGACCGTACCATACTTATCCTGTATCCATTAATCTGACTGCTTTTGAAAATCATTTTTTATTCCTATGACAAAAAATCTTAATATTACGAAGTCTGAAACTATGCCCGATGCTCTTATTCCAATAACCATTGGTATTACTGGCCATCGCGACATTCACCTTGATAATCTTGCTCTCATATCTGAACAATTAAAAACAATTTTCAAGTATTTTAAAAAACAATATCCTGATTCTCCTTTAATTCTAATTTCACCACTTGCTGAAGGTGCAGATCAGCTTGTGGCCAATATAGCGAATGAACTTCAAATAGACATTTACGCCGTCTTACCAATGCCCGAGGAAGAGTATAAAAAAGACTTTGATAAAGCTGATGTAAAAAGTAACTTCGAAGCACTTTTATTAATAGCAGCACATCGTAGAGTGCTTACTGAATTTAACCCTGAAACACAGAGATCACTTTGTTACGCGAATGTGGGCAAATGGGTTGTCGATCAATGTGATGTGTTGATAGCTTTATGGGATGGCAATAAAAATGAATTAACAGGTGGTACAGGTGAAATTGTTAATTATGCCTTAACGGGTGAATTACCTAGCCTTGAACAACATTTAAATAAAGATTGGATCGCATTACAGAGACCTGTTTTACACATTGAAAGTCCAAGGCAATCTGGTCATTTGGATACAGTTACAAACACTGAAATTAATGTTTATCACACGCATAAAGCTTTCGAAGATTATAAACAAGTGGATTTCAGTAAAAGCATTTCAGAGATTACTTCACTAAAAAACATTAACGATTTTAATCGTGAAGTCGACAAACAGAATCGAGCTAATGGATATCCCCTACTCGATAAAAATGAAAACGAGTTTCCTGATCATCTCTACTTTATACATGAACTTTATTTAAAAACAGACCTCGTTGCGAATGAGTTTCAGGCAACTTTAAAACGCTACACTTTTCTATTTTACTCGCTAACTACGGCTCTGATGATAACGTTGTTGCTATATTTTCGCATATTGCCTCTAACAATAGTTCTCGCAATCTATGTGCTTATTTACATTGCTACTATATTGATTTCTATACGAATTAAGAATTCTGATTACCAGCAAAAATATCATCTCTATCGGATTATTGGTGAGCTATCTCGGCTGTTCTTCTTCTTTAGTTTGTCAAAAGAAAAAAAGGGAAAAGAATCTATTAAACGTGAATCAGTTTTAAATAACTATCGAGAACTTCAGTATATTACTCGGAAACTAGGTAGTGATAATGAATGGGTAGTAGATGTCTTAAGGAAGATTAAATTGTTCGAAACTTTGCACCCATCGAACAATACATTTGAACAGCCTATGCTACTTGTAAAGAAACACTGGATTGAAGACCAATACAACTACTTTACGAAGGCTCAAGCAAGAGATGAGAAAAAACTACGAAGGTTAGATCTAATTGGAATAGCATTATTCGCCATTTCATTACTCTGTGGTATTTCACTCTTTATTATCAGTTTAACTACTTACGTCGTCCCAGAATTATTAAAACCTATTGTGAATATGATTATTGCAGTCAGTGCAGGTTTTGGCGGAATTATTAAAACCTACACTTACACTATGGGTTATGGCGAATTAAGTGGACGCTATAAGCTTATGTCTACGCTGTTTGGAAACTCCCTTACGAAAATGAATAAAAAGAATTCTAATCATGATGCTGTGTTCGAACAACTCTGGTGGGAAGCTGTGATGGAAAACGTAGAATGGTTTTCACTAAAGAATAGCCGCTTAATTAAAACTATAGATCTAAAAAAGATAGTGCAAAATATTATGAGATTTTCAAAATCCTTTTGATAAACAAAACTTAACTGCTCAAATTTTTACTGAGGTCGTCCATACCCACCTACTTTTACTCACCCAACATATAGTCGTGCATATCCTTATTAATTAATAGGGACAGCAACCTTTTAAACAGTATTATGTAAATCCCTGTCTGAAGAATGATTTTAAAAATGAAGTTAATAAAGAAGTTAGAATTTATTGTAATATTTAGTGCGATCGTCAGCTCTACTTTCCTAATGCCTTTGGCTAATGCGGGCTCAACTCTGCTTATGGAATTGGAAGCCGTTGTATATGACAATCGTTTCTACACATTTATCGATATGAATGATCAAGTTGAAGTCCTTGCTGATGAACTTGAGTGGGCTGAAGGTCCGGTATGGGCGGAAAGTCTTAATACACTATTATTCTCCGACGTGGCTACCGACAAAGTTTATAGCTGGGATGAACCCAAAGGATTAAAACTTTTTGTTCAACCTTCGGGACATGAGCCCGATAAAGCAGGTACAGCTTGGAGAGGTTCAAATGGCTTAGCCATCGACAATGATGGGGCATTACTTTTAGCTCAACAAAGCAGTAGAAGGCTTTCTCTCATGTCGACATCTCTTGGTAATCCTACTTCTAAATACGAGGTGCTGGCCAGTAAATACGGTGGTAAATCGCTTAATAGCCCTAATGACTTGGTTGTTCATCGCTCTGGTGATATCTATTTTACCGATCCACCCTACGGTCTTGACGGTAGAGAAAATAGCTCTGCTATTGAGCTGGATTTTTTTGGTGTATTTCGCTTAACAAAAAATAATGAATTATCTGTAATCAATAGAGATCTTGATAAACCCAATGGGATTGCTTTATCAACTGATCAATCGACACTTTACGTGAGTAATTCAGAGGTAGGCAAAGAACATATAATAGCCATTGAATTAGATAGCCAAGGAAAGTCGAAAAACTCACGTTTATTTTTTGATGCCACGAAACTGAGTTCAGACGGTCCTGGCTCTACAGATGGCATGGCAGTTCATTCGACTGATTACCTTTTCGTATCTATTCCCAATGGGCTAGGAATTTTATCACCAGAGGGAAAATTACTTGGAAAATTAGCGCTCGGTCAGGTCACTAATATGACTTTTGATAATAAATATTCGACTCTTTATATTACTACTCCCAAAAGATTACTACGTCTTAAAATCAAAGGTTTTAATTGATCCATAAATAGGTTTATATCAATTCGCTCAATAAAGTTTTAACTGCTAGTTTTCCTAATTCATTAGATGCTAGTGGACTTGCACCTGTGATTAAATTTCTATCTATACAGACGGTTTTGTCTGACTTAGTATTGACGATAGTAGCGCCTAAGCTCTTTAGTTTCTCGCTTAATCCCCAAGGCATCTGCCCTGGTAGATAGCCAATCTTGGGCGTCATCTTGTCTACTGAAGCAGGGAATACAGCCATTTTGTATCCTTCGTAAAGAAACTTCTGATCATTTAGTGTAGTTGCTAGTAATGAACCTGGTCCATGGCAAAGAGTTACAGTAAACAAATCGTTTTCATGCGCCCAGTTTAATATATTCGAAACATTTTCATTTTCTGGGATACCTAACATAGCTCCGTGTCCACCAGGGATAAATACAGCTGCATAACTTTCAGGTTCTGTCAGTGAAGTATCAACAAAGTCATTTAAACTTTTCGGTTTTTTAAAATCTGATTGGTACTCGTCGTAAAGCGCTTTTACATACTCATCTTTTTCAGGAAAAGCCCACATTTCAAAAACAACAGGCTTTCCTGTAGGCGTAACTATTTCAAATTCAAATCCTGCATTTTTAAGATGCAACATTGGTACTAAAGCTTCTACTGGATGATTTCCCGTAGAGAACAATTTGCCATTCTGCATTTTCATGTTTTTTTGTTCAGTGAAAATCGCTAACACCTTCGACTTGCTACCTTGATATTTCTCATATGAAATATTTTCAAAATCAGTGGTGTCAGACGTTGCTAACTTCAATGCAAGTTTGGATGGGCTGTATGATCCGTCTGACTCTAAGGTTGGCGTAATTCCTAATAATTTTCTTAGCATATCGATATTATTTAATAGTTATAAGTTAATACATTAAGGGCTTCTTTGAGAGAAGCCCTTTTAAAAGAGGAAAATCTTGAAACCTGAGAAGCTAGCTATTACGAAACATTAATAATAATCTTCCCTTGTGCGCGACCCGTTTCACTGCGCTCATGTGCTTCTGCTACTTGATCAAGTCCAAATTCGCTGTCGATATTGACTTTAAGCTGACCTGCATCAGCAAACTCAGCTAGTTTTTCCAGTTGTTCTCGATTCGGTTGGACGAAACAGAAATATCCCGTAACACCATGTACAGCAGCTATCGCTTCATCTGGATTTTCAGTAATAGACACTAAACGGCCACCCTTTTTCAAAGTTTCCCAGCTGTTTGTTTGTGTTTCACCACCAATTGTATCGAAAACAACATCAAGACCTCTCAGCTCAGAAAAGTCTTCATTGCGATAATCTATAGCTTCATCAGCTCCAAGTCCTAATACCAAGTCTGTATTTTTTGATGAGGTGGTAGTGTAAACATAAGCGTCACGTAATTTTGCTAATTGAATCGCGAATTGACCAACTGCGCCAGAACCCGCGTGAATTAACACTCGTTCCCCTGCTTGTAATTTAGCGAATTCGTAAAGTGACTGCCATGCAGTCAGTGCCGCTAATGGAACACCGGCCGCTTCTTGCCAAGAAAATGACTTGGGTTTAATTGCTACTTCATCAGCTACAACCGTTATGAATTCAGCATAACTACCGTTTTTGGCAATATCTGGACGGCTGTAAACCTCATCGCCCACTTTGAGGTGACTTACTTGATCTCCTACTTCTGCAACTACACCTGATACATCCCAACCCAGTGTTAATGGTAGTGGGTGGTTTAACATGCCTTGTAGATATCCTTCACGGATCTTCCAATCAACAGGGTTTACCGATGCAGATTTTACTTTGATCAATACTTCATTGTCAGCAGGCGTTGGGATAGCTACATCGTCGTTCAATTCCAAAACGCTACGATCGCCAAATTCATTAATTTGTACTGCTTTCATTAGATTACTCATGTTATTTCTCACTGGATAATTTTAAAGTGAGTGAATGGTACGCCTAAAATAGTGTCTTGATTAGACCTGTTTTTTCCACTACATTGTTTCCACTAAGGAAACAATAGGTAAAATATGTCACTAGAAAACGAAAATATGAAGGGATTGGTTCTCTTTTCTCAAATAAACAGGCTAGGTAGTTTTTCGGCAGCAGCACGGTTATTGAACATAAGTCGATCATCAGTTAGCAAACAATTAGCTGCGTTAGAAAAGAAAATTGGTTCTCGACTATTCAATCGAACAACTCGAAAAATTGCACTTACGGAAGTGGGTCTGCAGGTACTACAAGAGGCACATAAAGTTGAATTAGCGCTACAAACGATTGAGCATATCAGTGAAGATCATCAATCAGAAATTGTAGGTGATATAAAAATCTCTTGTACAACTTCGTTCGGTCGGATTCATCTAGTGCCTCTCATTTCAAAGTTCGTAGCTTTATATCCTAAGTTAAGGATAAATCTACAATTAGATGATCGCACAGCTGATATGGTTGCTGAAAATATCGATATTTCTATACGAGTTGGACATTTAACCGATTCTAATTTGATCGCACGTAAACTTTGCGACTTATCTTGGACACTTTGCGCTAGCCCAGAGTATTTAAAAAATGCTCCTCAGTTAAAATCACCTAGTGACTTAGTAAACCATCGTTGTCTGTTTTACCGAGGTTCGAATATATCATTGAACACATGGGCGTTTACCAGTGATAAAGGAGAAGAGAGTATCACTGTCTCTGGACCATTGAGTATCAACGACCCAAGTGCCTTGGTTTCAGCAGCGCTTGAACACGCTGGTATATTGCTCATTGATAAAGGACTTCTAGGTGACACGATTCAACAAGGAAAATTGATCCCAATACTAACGGAGTACCAGCCGATTGGAGGTTTACCTATGTATGTCGTTTTCCCTGAAAGAGAGTTTATGCCAGCAAAAACGCGAGCACTGATAAATTTTATATTGGAAGAAATGCCATCCAAAATACGATGTGAATAGATTAAAAGACACCCCCACCTTTTAAGCACTTTTTGACTCTGATCAACCAGCACGAGTTCCACTTGGCATAGCGCGTTCTGGTATTGATAAAGCTGGCTGAACGCCATCAGCATAACCAATATCGAACATCATCCCTTCTGACAAAATGCCTTTCATTTTTCGCGGTGGAAGATTCACCACAAACAAAGCTTGCATGCCTTCAATCTCTTGTGGGTTATCGCGTTCTTGTTTGATTCCTGCAACGATATTGCGATGGTGATCGCCGAAATTTACTTTTAAGCACATTAACTTATCTGCACCTTCAACATCTTCGACGCTTTCAATGGTACCGACGCGAATATCTAACTTTTCAAATACATCGAAACTGGTTTCTTCTTTGATTGGGGCAACTTTCATTTATGTATTTCCCGTTTTATTTATTAGCTCTATCAACTTTGCCGACTTTACAGCTTGAGCCTGCATCAATCGCATTTTCTAGTAACGAAGCCATAGAAATTTTATTTGTAATATTCCCGCTGAGGTTAATCCACAATTCACTAATCAAACCTTTTCGATCACAGCGTAGATTCACTTTTTTACCCGTGCCTTTGCCGAAAGCTTGATCAAACCTTTGACGTACTTCTTTTAAGCTGACTCGTTTACCGACATTACGACTAAACAATGCACCCACGGCGGAATTATTGATCTGTTCAGTTAAGTAAATCGAATCTGCATAATAATTATTTGCATTTTTCCCATAACAAGTACCGTGTTTTATCCATTCGTGTCTGTGTAAATTAGAGGCCATTCCCGGCATTGTAAACGCTAGTGCTTGTGCTGTTTTCTGGCTAAGCTTTACTGGCTCAAGCAAATGCCAACGTTTGTTTCTGTCGATGCCTTTGTCTATATCGCCAACACCACAGTACGTATTATTGCGCGGTTGTGGCCATAAACCGTGCAAGGACCAATGTTTAGCATCGTAACGATTCGTTGTTTGCGTTCGACATTCTTTTTTACGTGGACGGTCTTCGCAGAATGCAGGTTGCCATGTTAATGCGAGTAAATATTGCTGTGATTTTTTATGCTTTTTCTTATATTTCTTATCACTAACTTGCTCTTTATTTATCGTACAACTTTTGAGCCAATCACCACAGTTCTTCGTAACCCAACGTGCTGATTTATCGATACCGTTCACTTCAACTCGATAAGCTTTCATTTTCTTGCTTGATTCTAAGACTTTATATTGGATATCTTCATTCAAACGCACATTGCCAGGGTTAGTCTTTTTCCGGAATGATTGAAATGCTTCACAACTTTGAGTCGCTTGAAAGCACCCACCAATATCTTTGGCTTGAATATTTAATGAGAAACTACACAAGCCCATTAGCATTAAAAATAAGATCTTATTTCTCATTAGTTTTATTCTCTATAAACTGTCCATCAATTAAGGCTATTTTTTGTATTCTACTTAAAGATTTGATGAGCATTTCGCGTTTGCCCGCACTAGAACGTGAATCTGTACTCTCCCTATATACCATCTCAACAGGTTGTCGCACACGTGTATATTTGGTGATTGATTTTTTCGCATTGTGTTCAATTAAACGCCTATCTACATCAGTAGTAATTCCTGTGTATAAGGTTTTATCAGCACAGCGCAAAATATACACAAACCAATTTTTACTTTTAGGCATTTAAGGGGATCTCTATTGTAATCAAAAGAAACATACCACAAACTACAGGCATGGAAAAAGCACTCAAAATTAGCAATTTAAAGAAAACTTACGACGGCAACATACACGCCTTAAAAGGAATTGACCTCGAAGTCGATCAAGGTGATTTCTTTGCCCTATTGGGGGCGAATGGAGCTGGTAAATCAACCGCCATCGGTATCATTTGTTCGTTGGTGAATAAAACCGCAGGTGATATTGAAGTATTTGGTCATAATCTTGAAACCGATCGAGAGAAGGCCCAAGAATGCCTGGGTTTAGTTCCACAAGAATTTAACTTTAATGTGTGGGAGCCTGTGCTTGAGATTTTGGTCAATCAAGCAGGTTACTACGGTATAGATCGTAAAACAGCAACAGAACGAGCTGATGAATTACTCAAGCATTTAGATCTTTGGGAAAAACGTGACGTAATTGCAAACACTCTCTCTGGTGGTATGAAGCGTCGCTTGATGATCGCACGTGCCTTAATCCATAAACCTAAGCTACTCATTTTGGATGAACCAACCGCTGGCGTCGATATTGAAATTCGTCGTTCTATGTGGAAGTTTTTGGTTCAGTTAAATCAAGCGGGTACGACAATTATTCTCACGACCCACTATCTTGAAGAAGCCGAAAGCATGTGCCATAACATCGCCATTATGAATAAGGGCGAAGTGGTTGAAAGTACTAGCATGAAAAATCTGTTATCGCGTTTAAGTATCGAAACCTTTATTTTAGATCTCAAAGAACCATTGGAACATCTACCTATAATTGAAGGTATTACACTACGCCAGCCTGATGCTAATAGCTTAGAAGTAGATATCGATAAATCTCGTTCTTTGAATTTTATGTTTGAAAATCTCAGCCAACATAATATTCGTGTGATGAGTATGCGTAATAAAACCAGTCGTCTAGAAGAACTATTTATTGGGTTAGTTGAAGCACCCGGCGCTTCTAACACTAGTACCGGAACAGATTCTGTAGCGGAGGTTCAAGCATGAACACTCAACAAAACTTCGTCGCATTCAAAACGATTATTGTAAAAGAAGTAATGCGTTTTCTACGTATATGGGTGCAAACCTTAGTCCCTCCCGCAATCATGATGACGCTTTATTTCGTTATTTTTGGTAACTTAATCGGGGATAAAATCGGCAATATGGATGGCTTTGATTATATCGATTACATCATCCCAGGCTTGATCATGATGTCAGTGATTACTAACTCATATTCCAATGTAGTCGCCGCATTTTTCACCGCAAAGATGTACGGTCATGTTCAGGAAATGTTGATCTCGCCTATTCCCAACCACGTTATTCTTCTTGGCTATATCGGTGGTGGCATGGCTCGTGGCATTACAGTGGGTATCATCGTAACAATTGTTTCCTTATTCTTTTCTGATTTAAGACT
>JBALXO010000114.1:0-1484 GCA_036960615.1 Cocleimonas sp.
GACCATTTCTCAATATTCCTACATACCTTTTTATTTGATACGAATATACTTTCCATTATGACTCGCTATATCCCTTTTATTTTTGTATTACTTTGGTCGACTGGCTTTATTGGTGCGAAGTATGGTCTGCCATATGCCGAACCATTTACTATGCTGATGTGGCGCATGGTGATTGTCGTTCCTCTATTCTTTTGCTTTGTCGTTATTTTAAAACGACCCCCGATTAGCCTTAAAGATGCTGCGATTCAGGGACTGGTAGGTTTACTTATTCATGGTTTTTATCTTGGTGGAGTATTCGCAGCGATTGCTGTGGGTATGCCGACAGGCTTGAGTTCTCTCTACGTTAGTTTAAATCCTCTATTAATCGCTATTTTTTCTGGAATATTTTTACATGCAGTTATATCCAGACGCGAATGGTTTAGTTTAATCCTTGGTTTCTTTGGTGTTGCTATTGTTCTTTATGGAGCATCTAAATGGGAAGGGGTTATTAGCGCGGCTGGTATCGCCTGGTTGACTTTAGCTCTATTCAGCATCTGTGCAGGAACATTGATTCAGAAAAAATTTGCGCAAAATGTTGGCTTAGTCAGAGGCTCGATGTACCAATACGCGGCTTCATTAGCCTTATACCTTATTCTCTCTTTTACTTTAGAAACGGGTGTTGTTGAATGGAACCTTACTTTTGTTGTAACACTTGCTTGGTTAGTAATCGTATTGTCGTTTGTCGCTGTATTACTGCTGATGTACATGATTAAAAATGGTGAAGCAACAAGAGTAGCGAGTTATTTTTACTTAGTCCCACCGATTACAGTATTACAAGGTTGGTTATTATTTGATGAGCAATTGAGCTGGTTGACTATTTTAGGTGGTGCATTAGTTGTTATTGCATTAATTATGAATAGACCTTCTAAAAACGTTTAAATCAGCTCTTTTAATAAGAATAAAATAATTCACAAAAAAGGCCCTACTTCTCAACTAAGCGTTTTTTCCTATATAAAGACGTTAGCCTGATCTATTAATAAACTCTTAATTCTATAAAAGTGTGGTCCATTTTATTGATTCGATCTAAGCCAGAATTTAGCAATAAACAGGCTCTATTTTATTCTTGGAACATGAATAAATTAACTTGAAAAGAAAAATAATTAATTATTTTTCAATCATTCTTCTTGACATATTTTTTCTCGGTAGTTGTCCACAGAATCTGTGGATAAGTCTGTGCATATCACAGTGAATTGTCTTATAAACGCCCATTGCATTTAGTTCCGCCTCAGATTGCTTAATTTTTGACCACATCATATTTATGATTTAAAATCAGTATGTTACACGGGTATTTTGATAGGTTAAAAGCAGAAAACAGCGAATGTTACACTTTTATGACTAAAATAGTGCTTGCTTTTTTTACTGTGCATAAATATAGAAACATGATTCACTATGGTCAAACATCTAAGTCATTGTAAAACATGAATTCGTCTATATTTGATAAATAA
>JBALXO010000114.1:1584-10460 GCA_036960615.1 Cocleimonas sp.
ACAATTAGTCTTGCTCTGAGTCAACACTACCCATCAAAAATTCGTTATATCTATCACCTGCGACGACTTCATCATTTATCAAGTTATCTAAGGCTTCGACGATTTCAGATGACAACTTAATATCACCTGCACCAGCATTTTCTTTTAAGTGATTTAGATTTGAAGTTCCAGGGATAGGGATAATATCTTCACCTTTTGCCAATAACCACGCTAAAGATAATTGCGCCATTGAACATCTTTCGTGTTTTGCAATTTCCGCAAAAGGTATCAGCAGTTTACTGTTTTCAACAAAGTTATTAGGTTCGAATCGAGGACGGGCAATAGTTGCTCGATAATTACTCTCATCCAGGCTAGAGCAATCAGTACTTTTACCAGTTAAAAATTGTCGACCTAAAGGTGAGAACGCTACAAAGGTTACATCTAACTCACGACAGGTTTGTAAAATTTTTCGTTCAGGTGTTCGCGACCATAAGGAGTATTCAGATTGTAATGCAGTGATTGGATAAGTCGCATGTGCACGTTTAAGGCTACCTGAACTGACTTCTGACAACCCAATAGTACGAATCTTACCTTGTTCAACTAAACGCGACAGCGCGCCTACACTTTCTTCAACAGGAACATTCGCATCTATTCGATGAAGGTAATAAAGATCGATAACATCGGTGTTTAATCGCTTAAGGCTTTCTTCACAGGTCTGAATTAATACTTCAGGTCGACCGTTGGAAACCGATTGACCTTCGCTATTCGTTTTGATGCCACATTTACTAGCTAGGGTATATTCATTACGACGATGTGCTAAAGCTTTACCTACCTGCTCCTCACTGTGGCCCATGCCGTATAAAGAGGCAGTATCAAAAAAATCATAACCGCAGTCTAAAGCTTCAGCTAAAAGATGTTGCCCATCCACATCACTTAATCTTGGACCATAACCTCCCGAGATATTCATTGCACCTAATCCGAGTGCAGATACCGTAAATGGGCCGAGTTTACGTGAATGCATATGAGTATCCTTAAATTACTAAAGTGATTATGATTGATTATCAATGAAATTGAGTTGTAAGACGAATACTAAAGATTAAAAGACACCCCCCACCTTTTTACCTGTTTTCCCGATGAAGTGACTTTGTTCTTATTTAAAACTACCAGTATTCAAAAACTGACTGGTTAGGTCAGCGACTTCTTTAGAAAAAAGTAAGGCTGTATGTGATTTATTCACTTGAATATGTTCTTTTTGCTTAGAGTGATAAGTTTCTTCTAACAACACTGTACCATCACTAAGACTTGGCATTCCGCCTGTAAGCAAACCTAAGCCCTGTCCTTTGACACCTGCAATCATGCCCCAATCGCGATCGGTGTTCCAATCTGGAATATCCACACCTGATAAAGCATTCGGCATACTCTTGGCTATAAATGGCGAAACGATAGGCCATTCAGAGACTTTTTTTGCTATCCAACTGCCTTTCACAGGCGAACCTAACATTACCACTCTTCCCTCAGGTAGATCATTGCTGTTATTGCTATTATCAATTTGATCAAACAAATGCATCAATAAAACGCCACCTAAACTATGACCTACTAAATGTAAATTAGGCAAATCTAACTGTTTAATCTTTTCTTGGATTATCGTCGCATTCTCAGCAGGGCTTTTGAGTACCGATTGGTAATAAACATAATGGACATTGAAACCCGACTTTTCTAATTGGCTACCCAAATAGCGCATTTCTAATGGATTCATCAGAATGCCGTGAATAAGGAGTACATTTGATTTCAATGATTTTACTTCGCTACTTGAAGATGTTTGTGATGAGGTCGTAATAGAGGTACTACAACTACTCGTCATCAACGCTGTAAGGCAAATCAAGCAGAGTAATAGTCGCATCATTTGTCGCCATGCTTAAAGGGTTTACCGCATCAGCAATTTTTAGTATAGCTAATGCATCAACCTTGCCATTAGCATTTACAACGGCATTGAGTATTTTGCCAGCACCTGCATCTTTTTCACTTTTTATTTCGGCACCAACTAATGGCAACTGATCCGTATCTATTTCAAGACGATACATACGACGCTTGGTTTTGCCTAAGTAATTTAAACGCGCCACCACTTCTTGACCTGGATAACAGCCTTTTTTGAAATCTACACCATTTATTTGAATGTAATTTACCATTTGCGGAATCCAGGCTTCAGAGCTTGCGGCAGTGATTTCAGGATTACCTGAAATAATATTCAAGTAGCGTGTACCTGCTCCACTTACTGGCGAAGCAACTTGATTACATTGATTCCAAAAGGTCTTGGCCTCATTAATGTCATCAACAAAAACATCAAAACGTGTATTCGAATCAGAAATTACAGTGCGTAATAATGTAATTAAATTATGCTGGATAGTTTGTGTATCAGAGTCGATCTCAATATCTAGTATATCTTGCATTAAATTATCTGCATTTTTACCTGCAAAAGAAAAATGTATAGTCGAATCAGATACATCTTCAATCACCACCTTTGACATCATCACGTACATGCGTAATTTTTTCATCACATGTTCGATCATGTCTCGAGACAATGCTAAATAGAAAGCATCATCTCGCTTAAAGATACGGAAATTGGCAATGATGCGACCTTTCGGCGAACACCATGCACTCGCCTGATGACTTGTTTCGCTAACATTTCGAATATCATTGGTGAGTTGATTTTGTAGAAATGACTCAGCATCTGCGCCATTGACTTTAATCAACCCACGCTCAGATGGATTACTAAGCAATACTTCCTGAGAAGAAATTTGTATTTCATTCTCAGGATTACTAAAAAAAGCTAATTGCTCTGTTTCTGTATCTGCAACTGTATGAGTAACAAACTCAGCACCATTTTCTTGCAAAAACGCTTTCCAATCTGGATTCATCTTATTTCCGATTTATTATCTAAAAGTTATTTAGTGTTAGTTTTTATTAGTTAGTCTTTGGCGTCGCTTCTTTATCCATCGCCTTATCCATTGCTTTATCAGCCGGTTTTTCCATGGCTTCAGGCTCTTCAGGTAAAGTAATTTCAATATCAGAATTCTTTTTCAAATCATCCATAAAAGCCAGCATCATTTTTTGAGAGATAACACGTTCTAGTTGTGGCTTTAGTGATTCTATCGTCGGTAGTTTCGCATCACGACTGTCGTCTAGTTTAATTACATGATAACCAAACTGAGTTTTAACTGCCTCTTTAGATACATCGCCTTTGTTCATAGTTTTTACTGCATTAGCAAATGCAGGAACCATAGTTTGTGCTTTAAACCAACCCAATGAACCGCCATTTGATCCTGAAGGACCTGTTGATTTTTCTTTTGCTATTTCAGCGAAGTCAGCACCATCAGCCATAACTTCTTTAATAACTGCTTTTGCTTCATCTTCTGTTTTTACTAAGATATGACGAGCATTAAACTCTTTATCTGCTGACAAATTAGCTACACGATCATCGTAAGCTTCTTTAATCGCAGCATCGTCAATATCAAATGATTCTATTTTCTCTTTGGTCCATGTCTGTAACAACACGTTACGAGTGTAATCACTAATCGCCTTTTTTGCTTCAGGACGCTCAAGAATGTCTGTTTTTCTTGCTTCTTGAAGTGCAATCTCAGTCGCAATCAAATCATCAAGTGCTGCTTGTTGATCTGCTTTTCCTCTTTTCTGTTTTATAAGGATTTCAACATAACCATCCAAAGTACTTTTCATGACTTTGTCGCCATTTACTACCGCAATAACGACATCTTCAACTTTCTTCTCATGGCTAGCCGCATTAACAGTAGTAATCGATGCTGCACTTAAACACAAGCTAATGATTGATGCTGCTAGTAGTGATTTCTTTGTAATGAACATATTTTTTATTTTCCTTTAGTTTTAATATTTAGTTCTAATATTTTATTAGTTATTGATAGCAAGTTAATGCTATTAAGTGTTTCGGTTTTCATCTAAACAAACTGTGTTGTAACTATAGTTCAAGGCAATACTTTTTTGAATGGTTTTACTGTCACCTTTTTATATACGCCCGCGCTGATATAAGGATCCGTATCTGCCCAAGCTTGAGCATCCTCTAAGGAATCAAACTCAGCAACAATAAGACTGCCTGTGAAGCCATTAGTTCCAGGATCTTCACTGTCAATAGCAGGATGTGGACCTGCTAATACTAGCCTACCTGAATTTTTTAAAGCGACTAATCGCTCAACATGCGCAGGGCGAACCGAAAGACGGGCTTCAAGGCTATTTTCTACATCTTCTGAAATGACTGCATAAAGCATTATATTGACTCCTTATTTATTCTTTTCTGAACTGTTTTATAATTCATTATTAATACTGTGTTGCTTGTTTCACTATTGATTTGTTCTTTAGGTAGAACCTATTTCATCAAATAAATACCTTAGTAATCATAAAGGTAAAGATCATAATGACATCCCAAAGAGTTTAAAATCATCCAGAACTATTCACTATAGTTATAGGCAACATAGATATTTACAACCCCTATTAAGAGAAAAAATCTAATAAAAACGTCATTGCCATATAACTCAAAATATTTTTTAAACGCCTTTTCATAAGGCGTTTATCTTATGAATTTTAATCATTTATTTAATGATTACTTTAGTTATTAAGGATGCCCCTAAGGCAACTCCTGTTGTAGAATAGACCACTTTAACCTGTATGCTGTTTTGTTAGAAGATTTATGAGCCAATATTTTGAAATACATCCTGATAATCCGCAAGCTAGGCTAATAAAACAAGCTGTTGATATCATCAATAACGGTGGCGTAATTATCTATCCGACGGATTCCAGTTATGCCATTGGTTGTCATTTAGGCGACAAAAAGGCGATGGATAAAATTCGTATGATACGTCAATTAGATAAAGACCATAATTTCACCTTAGTTTGTCGTGATTTATCCGAAATATCTCATTATGCTAAGGTCGATAATATGAACTATCGACTCATGAAAACATTAACGCCTGGTCCTTATACTTTCATCTTGCCTGCGACACGCGAAGTACCTAAGCGCTTACTCAATCCCAAACGTAAAACCATCGGAATTCGTGTTCCTGACAATGCAGTGTGTTCGGCACTGCTTGAAGAACTTGATCAACCGTTGATGTCTAGCACCTTGAGTCTTCCTAACGAAGAATATCCATTAACAGATCCACATCAAATTCGTTTACAACTTGAAGGCGTAGTCGATTTGATTATTGATGGCGGCTACAGTGGTCACGAAGCAACGACCGTTGTTAATCTCATTAATGATAAACCTGAAATTTTACGCCAAGGCCTCGGTAGTGCTGATTGGCTTACGCAACATTAATTGCAGCTAACTGATTACTTAATTAGACAATAAATGGACATAAATACCATAATTTACAATATCGCGGTTTGGACAATACCCGTGTTATTCGCAATTACCGTTCACGAGGTTGCGCACGGCTGGGTTGCTAATCTGCTGGGTGATAAAACAGCTAAAATGCTGGGACGATTAACCCTGAACCCAATCAAGCATATCGACCCAATAGGCACCATCGCTGTGCCATTAGCAATGGTCGCTTTACAAACAGGGTTTGTATTTGGTTGGGCAAAACCAGTTCCTGTAAGTACCAGAAATTTTAAATCACCTAGAAGAGATATGGCGATCGTTGCCGCTGCTGGGCCGATTTCTAATTTAATTATGGCAGTCTTTTGGGTGTTTATATTTAAATTGGCATCTAGTGTTATACCCGAACCTGCAATTTCTCAAGGTATTATGGCAATGGGTCAAGCTGGTATTATCATTAATTTGATTTTATTTATTTTTAATTTATTCCCAATTCCACCGTTAGATGGCAGTAAAGTATTAGCGGGTTTTTTACCTCGACCACTAGCTAATCTAATGGATAAAATAGAACCTTATGGTTTATTTATCGTCTTAGGTCTCGTATATTTTGGTGTTCTTAATACCATCATGCAACCCGTACTCAGTTTCTTCATAAACACAATAGGATCACTTTTCTTTTAAAAGAATATCTAACAAATATGAATACACCAATACCACAAAATCAACGTGTCGTTTCTGGCATGCGCCCAACTGGCAAGCTCCATTTAGGACATTATCACGGAGTCTTAAAAAACTGGGTCGAAATGCAACTCAATTATGAGTGCTTCTTCTTCGTTGCTGACTGGCATGCATTAACCACGCATTATGATGACCCTAGCGAAACACCAACGCATGTTGAAGACATGGTGATTGATTGGTTAGCGGCAGGTATTAGTCCAAGTTCAGCGACTATCTTTTTGCAATCAGAAGTACCTGAGCATGCAGAGTTGCATTTATTGTTATCGATGATCACACCGCTTAGTTGGTTAGAGCGCGTGCCGACTTATAAAGACCAACAAGAAAAATTGCGCGAGAAAGATCTCGCGACCTATGGTTTCCTCGGTTACCCACTATTACAAGCAGCGGATATTTTACTTTATAAAGCGGACATGGTTCCGGTGGGTGAAGACCAAGTCGCTCATGTTGAGTTAACGCGTGAAATAGCTCGTCGTTTCAATCATATTTACGGTCGCGAGCCTGATTTTGAAGAGCGTGTAACTGCTGCGATCTCTAAAATGGGTAAAAAGAACGCGAAACTATATAAAGATCTACGCAAACGCTATCAAGAAAAAGGTGACGAACAAGCATTAGAGACAGGCAAAGCTTTATTAGACGCTCAACAAAATATTTCTGTCGGCGACAAAGAGCGTCTGTTTGGATACCTTGAAGGTATGGGTAAAATCATCCTTCCAGAACCTGAAGCTAAGCTCACTAAAGCATCAAAAATGCCAGGTCTTGATGGCCAAAAGATGTCGAAATCCTACGGCAATACTATCGGCTTAAGAGAAGAGCCTGATGTTTTAGATAAGAAAATTCGTACTATGCCGACTGATCCGGCACGTGTTCGTTTGACTGATCCGGGTGATCCAGAGAAATGTCCAGTATGGGAATTGCACAAGGTATACTCAGATGATGCTACCTTGGTATGGGTCAATGACTCTTGTCGCTCTGCCGCACACGGTTGTCTCGCTTGTAAAAAACCACTAATCGAAGCCGTACAAGAAGAAATGGCACCGATAAGAGAACGTGCACGCCAATTTGAAAGTGATCGTACTGCAGTAAGAGCTATTATCAGCGAAGGTAGCGAAGCAGCTCGTGATGTAGCTCGTGAAACTTTGGATGATGTAGTTGAAGCGATGCGTTTTGCTAAAAAGTAATAATTTTGAAAGATGCTCTAAGCAGTTTTTACTAAAAGTAATAAACGCTACATGAACAAATACAAATAGGTAAATAATCAGAAGATATAATGGCGAACCAGGATTCTAAACAAGAGTTAGAGAAGCTACAAATACCCCGACAAGGCGAATTACCCTTCGCCATTGTCGATGGCGAAGCCATCTCTGCTCCACCTGAAGACCTTTATATACCACCTGATGCACTCGAAGTTTTTCTCGAAACCTTCGAGGGCCCATTAGATTTATTACTGTATTTAATTCGCCGTCAAAATCTCGATATTCTCGATATACCTATTGCTGAAATCACAAGGCAATATATGGATTACGTAGAGATGATGCGTAATATCAATCTCGACTTAGCCGCAGAATATTTAGTCATGGCAGCGATGTTAGCGGAAATAAAATCACGCTTGTTGTTACCGCGCCATGAAGAAATTGAAGATGAAGATGATCCGCGAGCAGAACTCGTGCGACGGCTGCAAGAATATGAACGATTCAAACAAGCCGCGACTGATATAGATGAACTACCGAGAACTGGGCGTGAGAACTTTGCAACTTCAGTTGATGTTATTCGTGAAGATAAAGTAAAACCAGAACCTCAAGTTGAACTGAAAGACATTCTGATGGCATTTCAAGACATACTCAAACAAGTCGATATGCAGAAACATCACGAAATTGAACGTGAAGAAATTTCGATCCGAGAACGTATGACACACGTACTATCTAGACTAGATGGTGATAATTTTGTTGAGTTCCAAAGCTTGTTCAGCCTTAAAGAAGGTCGACTGGGTGTCGTGGTAACACTGATGGCGGTATTAGAATTACTGAAACTCAAAGTGATTGATATGGTTCAGGCAGAAGCGTTTGCGCCTATCTATTTAAAACCTGTCTCTGGATTGGAGAATAATGATGACTAATCATCTCTATTTATTTAGAAAGTGCCAGAAAGGTGGGGGGTGTCTTTTCAAATACGCAAAAAGTGGGGGAGTGTCTTTTAAAACACCCATAAACGATGTTTTGATAAAAGCAGGAGAATTTTAAGTCATGCAAGTCGATAAACTCCAGAACATCCTCGAAGCCATCTTGATTAGTGCTGACAAACCTTTAGCGATTGAAAGACTCTTAGGGTTCTTTCAACCAGAAGATTTAGTTAATCGCAATGACGTCAAAAAAGCATTGTTCGATTTACAACAAAGTTTTACCAATCATGGCTTTGAATTGATTGAAATCGCCGGTGGTTATCGCTTTCAAACTAAAGAAGAATATAAGCAATGGGTAACGCAACATTGGGATGAAAAGCCTTCCAAATATTCCAGAGCACTTTTAGAAACTTTAGCGTTGATTGTTTATAGACAACCGATTACCCGTGCAGAAATTGAAGACATTCGCGGAGTAGCAGTAAGCTCTCATATTATTAAAACACTGCAAGAACGTGATTGGATTCGTATTGTGGGGCATAAAGAAGTACCAGGCAGACCTTCATTATTAGGTACAACTCGTCAGTTTTTAGATTACTTCAACCTTAAATCACTAGACGAAATGCCATCTTTGAGTGAAATTCAAGATATTGACAAACTGTATCCGGAATTAGACTTGAAGATGAAAGAAGAACTTGGTGA
>JBALXO010000115.1:0-1911 GCA_036960615.1 Cocleimonas sp.
TCACTTATAATAAATCTAAGAATAGGTATTGAGATGATTTTTTCAATTGACGTAGAAGATTGGTGTCAATCGGTATTGGATAACAATAATCCAGTCTCTGATCGTGTGCTAAATAATACTTTAAGACTATTAGACTTATTAGATGAGTATGACCAAAAAGCGACCTTCTTTACTTTAGGAAATGTTGCAGCAAAGCACCCTGAACTAATCCGTAAAATTGTAGATAACGGCCATGAAATTGCATCTCATGGTTATAATCATCATTCTATTTTTAATCTCTCTCCAAAACAAGTTAGAGAAGACGTGGGTAGTTCAGTAAAAATACTTGAAGATATATCAGGTAAAAAGGTTATTGGTTTTCGTGCTCCTGATTTTTCAATTAGAGAATATCTATTCGAATGGTACTGTGAAGCACTTGCCGAAAACGGATTGAAGTACGATTCATCACTCTTCCCAATGAAAGTCATTAGGTATGGTATCGAAAAAGAATATTCATTAAAAATCTTCAATAAATATCATCTTAACGAACATTATTTGAGCTATATGAAACTAGGTAAAATGAAATTACCTTTCTTTGGCGGTGGATATTTTAGAATCACGCCTTATTTTATAACTAAATTCTTGAGCAAAGAGTTAGACCAAGATCGTGGAGTTTTTTATATGCATCCTTACGAGCTTGACACAGAAGAATTGGCGACTATGAAGAGCGAGTATGATCATATTCCTCTCAAGTGGAGGCTATCGCAATTTGTAGGCAGAAGCACTATGGAAGACAAATTACATATGCTTCTTAGCGAATATAAATTCACCTCATTTGAAAGTGAATATTATTCTAAAGATTCAATATCAGCTCCTAGAAACACATTAAGTAATTTGGGCCATAAAGAACAAGGTTCGAACGATAGTTATCCTGAGATTAGTGCCACTAAAGCATCATACTCTTCATAAGGAGTGAAGATAACGAGCATAAAAAAACACCTCTAAGGTGTTTTTTTATGCTCGTTATCTTTCTATTTCATCTTAACTATTGTTTGCTGAAACTAACCTTTCATTGTCACTCGTCATTTTTCGGTATTCCTCTTTATATTGATCAGCCATCGCTGACAAAGAAAAATGTTCTTCTGTATGTTGCTTAGCATATTGGCCCAATTTTTGCCGTTCTTCTTCCGAGTCAATTAAAGCAATTAAAAAATTTGTCAATTTTTCTTCATTCTCTCCAACATAACCCGTTTCACCATGTTGAACTACTTCGTCATTACCTGGGATTTTAGTTACTACTGCAGGAATACCTGATGCTTGCGCCTCAAGTAACGCCAATGAAAGACCTTCATAAGCCGAAGTTTGAAAGTAAATATCAAGAGAAGGGATTAGCTTTAAAGCATCGCCTCTATCAAGCATACCTGTTACTTTGACGCCCGCATCGTTTAGCATTTTGACATCTTCTTGTTCGCCACCACCGATCCAGACAAATTCTATGTCATTCCTAGTTTTATTCAATTTACCTGCTATTCGAGCAAATACCTCAGGAGCTTTTTGCAAAGAAATACGACCCACCACTCCAATTTTTACTTTTATATTTTTCTTCGAATAATCTTTAGGCGTAAGTTGAACTGTGTCGATACCATTACTAATTCGAATGAGACGATTGCCCGAATTATTCGTTATATCTTTACGAATAATTTCATATTCTTCTTTACCACAAGCTACGATTGTACCCCCTAAGCAATAACCAATTTGTTCAAAGTATTTATATAATTTACGTTTTAATTTCTGTTGAATCAGTGGATAGTGAATCGCATGTGAGGTATATAACAAGTACTTGTTTTTCCTCAGCACAAAACCAGCTACGCGAGCAAGAAAGCCTCCTTTTGAAGAATGCGTGTGAATAATGTCTGGGTTAAGACGTTTTAG
>JBALXO010000115.1:2011-10182 GCA_036960615.1 Cocleimonas sp.
GCAATTTTACACTTGAAAGTTCTTATTTTTTTAATAAACAAAAGCGTTTTTTTATACTCACTTTCATTGATATTAGATGGGATAAGAAAAATTAAATTTTGCGATTTATCACCTAACCTCTTCAAGCCGGGGGTTAACCAATCAATAAAAGAATCATCTATCATTGACGCTTCCTGTACTCGTAGCAATAGATTATCTGATACCTTTTCTCTTTGAATTAAGGTTTGTAGCATTCTAGCGAACTTAACCTTTTCCCAAAAAACAGAGCGCATTTGATCATTAAAACTCTCAGGCAAATTAACTAATAAATCATCTACACCTTTTTTTTGAGCCGCGGCAACTTTTAAAGAAAGCACTTGGTGCTTTATTACTTGCTTATTTTGTGATTCGTTCTGTTTTAGATAAGTTAATGGTTGGACTACTATTCTCGCCTCTTTTCTTCTGATCACTCCCTTAAGTAAAGAATTCTGATTATATGTGTTTTGCTTTGGCTGCTTGATCGAGCTTTCAATAACTTCTTTTAACTGCTCAGTTGGCGTTATATTTGTGGCACTTTTATACGTCTTTGAATCATTAACCTCAGATTCTTTATTTACTAAAGCACTAAAAGGATTGGTATTTTTAGAGTCTTGTGACTCAGTTTTTAAATCAAATGCCTTTGAGGATGCTGAACTAGGCTGTTTTATTTCTTGGGATTCGCTGTTACCTTCTTTAGAGGAAGATATCGAATTAATTTCACGAACCCATAACTGATAGCATTTATGTCCCTTAAACACCGAAGGAATCAAATAAGCATTGGCTCTAAACGAAGAACCATTTAACTTTTTCATTGAGACCATTATCGAACGTTTAGTAGCATTCGATTTAGTTTGATTTTGTAGAAAAGCATCGAATAATAAATGCTCATCAGCAGTAATTAAATCCTTTACGGTAATTGAACGTAATTCTTGAACCGACGTAATTCCGAATAACGTTAAATATGATGCGTTGGCATACCACTGCATGTCTCTAGAGATAAATGCAACGGCTTCTCGGCTCGAATCTACCAGCCATTGACAACGCTTCTCAGAAACGCCTAAGAGACTCTTACAATTTCTAAATTCTGCTTTCTCTCGTGAAAATTGTATTAAAAACTGTAAAATTGATTCACTTTCAGGGTTATTATTATCCAGTTTTATTCTTGAAAACTGAGTATTATTAAATGGTTTTTTAATAGTCACTGTAGAGGCTTTTTTACTAACAATAACGACAATCGCATCGGCATGATATTGCCATATTAAATCAGATAATAGCTCTAAAGAAAAAGACACTTCATCAGAGATAAAAATTAAACTAGGCCCGTTGATTGTTTTTAAGGTTGCGGTTAAAGCAGATGGAGTATTCTCTACTTGTTTGAATCTCGCACTATTATCGATACTCTTTACAAGCCTTGCTAGATCGTTGTAGATCTTTATATTTAGACCTATGAGAACGCATTTTAATTCATCTTTTAACATAAGATGAACAATACTTTAGCCCTATTTTATTGACAGTCTTACCCGACAACAGTAAATCTATTAGGGACAGATGGGCTATATAAGATCAGCTAGTTATAAAATAATTTCGCTTATCCTTTTATAGGTACTACTTTTCTCTCAATTAATTCTGAGTCTTTACTTTCTAAACCTTTTAACTCATTGTTTTTATGGTCTTTCCAAGGAATATAGCCACTAACAATTTCTGTTAAAGACTGTTTGATGTCTTCATCAATATCATCAGTGAGTACTTCTTTCAAATTATCTAACAGTATTGACAATTTATCTGATTGAATAAATTCTTCGTTGGCCTGCATAATACGAGGATGTTGAGTACCTCTGACATTATCTCCAATCAACAATTCTTCGTAGAGTTTTTCACCAGGACGTAAGCCAGAATAATGAATTTCAATGTCTCCATTCGGATTGTATTGATCTCTTAATTGAAACCCTGCAAGACTAATCATTTTCTTTGCCAGGTCTATAATTTTTACAGACTCCCCCATATCTAATACAAATACATCCCCGCCTTTAGCCATCGCTCCGGCTTGAATCACTAACTGCACGGCTTCTGGAATAGACATAAAATAACGAGTGATTTCTTGATGCGTAACCGTGATTGGGCCTTCGACTGCTATTTGCTGTCTGAATTTTGGAACCACAGAACCTGAAGAGCCTAAGACGTTTCCAAATCTCACCATTGAGAAAATAGTCTTTCCGGTAGATTTATCTGCCAATGATTGCAGTACCATTTCAGCAATACGTTTAGAACAACCCATAATATTGGTAGGTCGAACGGCTTTATCAGTAGAGATTAAAATAAAGGTTTCAACCTCAGAAGATAAGGCTTTTTCAGCGATCGCCTTAGTCCCAAATATATTATTGGTTAATCCTGAAACTGGGTTTTCTTCAACCAAAGGAACATGTTTATAGGCTGCCGCATGGTAAATTGTTTCGATTTTATTTCGAGCAAACACTCTATCTAATAATTCAGAGTTTCCACTAGAACCTAACACTCTCTCTAATTCCACTTCTGAATCTAATGAATTATTAAGCTCATTCAATTCTTGCTCGATCCTGTAAAGTGCGAATTCGCTTAATTCCAATAAAATGAGCTTTTTGGGTTTAAGTGATAATGCTTGGCGGCATAATTCGGAACCAATTGAACCACCGGCGCCCGTTATTAAGACAACTTTATCTTGAATGTTAGCAGGTAACAATTTGCCATCTGGACGAATGGGTTCTCTACCTAATAAATCGTCAATATCAATTTCTTTAATATCTGAAACGCGAAAATTTCCACTAGCAAAATCAGCCACCGCAGGGAGGATACGAACTTTTACAGGAAACGGTTCTAAACGTTCGATAATGAATTGTCTTTTAGGTCGATCTATCGAAGGCATTGCAATAATGACTTCTGTATTTTCAGGTGCATCAAATAAAACTGAAGCGGTTTTATCAAAATTTTGAACGTCAAAGCCGAGTACATTCCAGCCTTTCAATGAGGAGTTATCATCAATAAAGCCTTCAATAACATACGCAGGGTCTGCATTTAATAAACTGGCTAATTGTGTACCTGCAACTCCCGCACCATAGATATAGATGTGTTTACTCATTTCTTGGCTAACTCTATTTCCGTAAAGCCATTGTTGAATTTGTAAACGACTACCTGCAATAAAGGTGAAGCTTGTCAGCCAATATAAAATCACGCCAGATTTAGTTAAATCAGATAGACCTGCGAATTTAACAGTTGATGCCCAAACAATTGCTGTTAATAACGTGGCCATTAAAATAGTAGAAATTGTTTGATTCCTAAAATAACGCAATACCGCGCGATACAGACCAAAATTTATAAATATAGGAAAAGAGATGAATATCGCGAGTGCGAAGATGCTCCACTCGATACCTTTCGGTATCATAATTTGATTTTTACCCAGAGAGAGAGAGACCCAAAGTAGAATAGGTAACATGATCGCGTCTAACAAAAGAATTAATAAACGCTTTTGCATACGAGTACGTTTTACAAAATACTGTTTTAATTTTTCTATCATAACTATTATTGTCAAAACCTTCAAAAAGGTAGGGGGTGTCTATTTATAATTGTTTCATCAGCTATTAAGCTTTAATCAGGCTATGCATATTAGAACTAAAAAATTGCAACTATAGTTTTAATAATTAAGGTGAAATCTAAGTAAAGTGAGCGCTGTTCAACATAGTCAACGTAGAAGTCTAATTTAATTGGTAACACCTTATTTTTATAATCATTAACTGGGTCTTTCGAGCCACTTAAAAGATCATTCTCATTCACAAACTCAATTGATGCCCTATCTGTCATGCCAGGTGGTACAGATAACACGATATCCCGCACGTTATCAGGATAAAACTCAACGTATTCAGGAACTTCAGGTCTTGGACCAACAAGACTCATCTCACCTTTGAGTACATTAACTAGTTGTGGAAGTTCATCAAATTTATACTTTCTTAGGACATGACCAATAGGCGTAATTCTTGGATCATCACCCGTTGTAACTTTATCACCCAAGCTTTCGGCATTTAATACCATAGTGCGAAATTTTAGTACTTCAAAGTTTTTACCATATCTCCCCACCCTGACTTGTTTAAAGAATATATCACCGCCATCTTTCAATTTAATTGTTAATGCGATTATCAGAAACACAGGCGCAAGTATTAATAATCCCGGAATTACAAAAAACAAATCAAATAAACGTTTACTCAGCATAAGCCTTGATTCCAATAAAGAAGACTTAAGAAGCCATCTTTTTTGTAGACTGAGTAATTTGTTTACTCACAATGTGAACAGCTTCAATAACTCTGGTCACATCCTCGTCAGTCATTTTAGGATAGATTGGCAAACTCACGGCACGCGAGAACACATCTAAAGCCACAGGAAAATCATTTTCTTTATAATTATATTTATCACGCCAATAGGGTTGTATATGTAATGGAATAAAATGCACACTAGTGCCAATACCCTGTTCCAACATAAGCTCGATAAATTTATCACGATTGATTGTGATTGATTCTAAATCAAGCTGTAAAACATAGAGATGCCATGCATGTGTGTCTTCAGGGCGCTTCACAAAGGGTGTATCCATTGGTAAATCAGTAAAGGCTTGATTGTACTGTTCTGCAATCCATGCGCGACGTACTTGAAAAGAGCAGGCTTTTTTCAACTGATGAATACCTATGGATGCGGCTATGTCAGTCATATTGTATTTATAGCCAGGCTCAACTACCTCATAAAACCATGAAGGTTTATCGGACGTGTAACGATCAAACACATCACGATTAATACCATGTAAGCGCATAGTTTTCATTCGTGAGAGATAGTCTTTATTTTCAGTGGTAACCATCCCACCTTCGCCTGTTGCTATAGTTTTGGTTACATAAAAACTATAAACAGTTATATCAGAAATTGAACCGACCACTTTACCTTTATAAGTGGTTGGTAAAGCATGCGCAGCATCTTCCACAACTTTTATATCATGCTCTTTAGCAATCTCTAAAATCTCATCCATCTCACAGGCTTGCCCTGCAAAATGTACCGGCATAATCGCTTTCACATTGTCATGCTTAGCAATTTCTTGACGAATTAAATCAGGATTAATATTGAAAGTTTGTGGATCAATATCCACAAGAATCGGATCAGCACCTAAGTATCGAATCACTTCGGTTGTTGCAGTAAATGTATAGGGAGTTGTGATAACGGCATCGCCAGGACCGACACCAATCGCCTCTAGAGCCAAATGCAGTCCAGAGGTAGCAGAGTTAACTGCAAGAGCATGTGAAGCATTCACATACTCTTCAAACTGTCCTTCAAACACGACTGTTTTTTTGCCAGTAGTCAACCAACCTGATTTAAGTGTATCAACAACTTCGGCAATTTCTTCGTCACCAATGAGAGGTAATGCAAAAGGTAAGAATTCGCTCAAAACTAGTCATCCTTGTCAAATTTTCTACAAAACTGAATATTAGCAATAAAGTGGAATCACATTAAGCTTCCACATTATCAATATTATTGTTTAAAGGAATTCCCAAACTTCATCAAAGGCTTCTAATGAATTTTCTGCTAGCTCGGCAATTTCAAGTATTTCGAAACTACAATATGAGAAATTACCAACTGTATCATCGATATTTGTGATTCTAACATGCTGTTGTCGAGAGCCTAATGTAATTTTCAACTCATCATCAATATGGAAAATATAACCTGGAAAGATTAAATTAGCTTCATCGCGAGCACCATCAATAGTAGGTAATAACACACCTTCCAATGGAAGCTTCTGACTAATTTCACGAGTAGTAATCTCATCAACTTTCACCACCATACCGTGTATTGACAATATCTCTAAACCGATACGCAAACCGATACCTTTAAATGCATCCATCCAGCGTGTTACAGAAATTTGCCACATATCACTGCTATCTTTTGGGTCTTTAATCGCAACTAATTCCCCCACTCTAGCGGTGGTAGCTTCACTGACAATCTGCTTTAAACCATAACCACCAGAGCTACTATTTTCTAGCTGCCAAGAATGAATAGTTGCGTCTCTATGAGATGCTAATTCTTCTATATCCAAGTCAGACCAAGGACTTGAAACATTATCTTCTGCTGCCAATGCATCATAGATATTATCATCTTCAACATCTTCGTTGATTTGATCCATAAAAGACTCAGGTTCATTACCACGAATGACATTAATAACATCCGGCATACGAATCACTAAAGCTGCCTTTTCTTGTCGTTCAAAACGCTTATATCTGCGATTTCGAATCGTCGTTAAAACATAGACTAAACGCTTCGCTAAACTGTGCGTAAGCATTGGCCATTGCTCGTGTTTACCTAATTCATCGGTTTCACTTAACGTAACGAATTGGTCAATCTTATGAATTACTGTTGATAGGTCGAAAATACGACTAGTTGGTGAATTCAACAAATCAGCCACAGGCATTAAACTTGCCGGTTCATCACTATTTAATAGAGTGATATGTGCGTATTTACTTTTAACTTTGTCAGTATCTGAAATTAATTTAACATCATTTAGAGTAGCTAAGAAAAACTCTCGAATACGAGCAATTTCACCTTGACGTAAAGTATTAGGAGCAGCCAAAGCCACTAAATTAATTAATTTATATTGCTCTTCTATGCTGAGATTTTCACCATTCGCATCATCTTTATGAGGCACTTCTTTGGTTTGAATTTTCTTTTCGCAGGCTAACAAATATAAATGATGAATATCATGCCAAATAGATTTTTTGTTTTTAGCGTATATGCCGTAGTCATTAATAATCACTACACTCATGTATTGAATCGCTCTACCGATAGAAATTAATAGGCTCTTTTTAGAACCCGAATTCTTCGTCAGCATATCAAGAGCGGCTAACTGGTAAGAACCAGCCAACTCCATAATCAGAGATTTTTTAAGATCAAATACTTTTTGCGATCGGACAGGAAGAGGAAAAGAGCGACTAAGAAAGTGTCTATCAAGATTCTCTAATGCCATTTTCACATATGGTAATAATATTTCAGTAACATCAACTCTAGTTTGAGGTGCAATCGGTTCATTATTAAGTTTAGTTAAACCTGTAAATATGCAACGAGTCGTTTCGCCCATATCCATTACAGGTAAGCTAGCCACCCAAGTGCGCGCTTTAGAAACAGAACTTATATCGATTGTATCGATTAAACTAGGTGCTTTTGGTTGATTGGTTGATTGCTTAGAATCTACTTTATTTTTGTTTTTTTTGAACATACTCAAGCTCATGAGATAACCTTCAATTATTATTATTTTAATTTCTATTAAATTTTTTCTATTAAACTGTTGGTTTATATAGAAAAATAGTCGTTATTTTTTATAATTTATTTCTATTTATCTATATATAGTAACATTATTAGTCTATTTTTACGATAGTTTGCTTAGACCGTTTGCCCGAAACTTCTTCAACTAATCGAGGTATTAAATAACCCGGGAGTTTATTTCTTAGACTCTCAATCAAATTCAGAGCTGATCTCTTGTCAACTTCAAAGTGCGCCGAACCTTTAACTCGATCTAATTGATGTAAATAATAAGGGAGTACTTGGAAGCTGAACAAACGTTGTAGCAAAGCTTCTAACACTTCAACAGAATCATTGATGCCTTTCAATAAAACGGCTTGATTCAAGAGAGTCACGCCACTATTTCTTAAAGATAATAGTGCTGCACCAACAGAATCATCTAGTTCATTCGCATGATTGCTATGAATCACCATCACTTTATTCACATTTAATTCACCTAACCACGACAAAAATTCAACTGTTATGCGTTCTGGCAGAAAAATTGGGACTCGCGTGTGAAATCGAATAGTCGTTACATGACCAATAGCGGCAATATCAGTACACATCTTTTGCAAACGAGCATCTGAAAGCATCAAAGGATCTCCACCACTAAATATAACCTCATGAATGCTTTGTTCGTGTTTAATCTTATCTAGTGTCTGCTGCCAATGTTTTTTATCAGGAATCGAATCGACATATGGAAACTCTCGGCGAAAGCAGTAACGGCAATGCACAGGACATGCTCCTGTTGTCACCAACAACACACGACCTTGGTATTTATGTAAAACCCCAGGAGAAATTTCAGACTCTAAATCTCCCACTGG
>JBALXO010000116.1:0-6071 GCA_036960615.1 Cocleimonas sp.
ATGACAATACAAATCCTTTTAATAGTGTTTTGTTGTTTAACATCTTTACTCCTTGGTGTTTATTATTTAAAAAATCATTTTTAAATCTACTAGTAACTTAAATAAATTTGTCGTAAAACATCCGCTCTACATTCCTTAAACACGCCAATGAATAAATAAGTCCCAAAGCTTGAAGAAAAATATAATTAAACTATGCTCCTAACATGAGTGATTCTTCAGCTACCTTTAATACTGCTTTATTAGCAGTTATGCCACGCCTAAAGCGCTACGCAAAAGTATTAGCGATCACACCAGAAAGTAGCGATGATTTACTTCAAGCAACGTTAGAGCGAGCTCTCAAAAAACAACATCAATGGCAGAAGGGTAGTCATCTCGATAGATGGTTATTTACCATTATGAGTTCTATTTGGAAGAATGAAATTCGCTCGCGCGTAGTTCGCCAAGGTAATGGCTCAAGCGATGATGTAGATGCCTTAAGTGATACTTTTTCAGAAAACTCTTTAGAATACAAAAGAGATCGGACTTTTTTATACGAACAGGTGTTTAAAGAAGTAATGCTCTTACCTGACAACCAGCGCGAAGCCATATTGTTAGTGTATATAGAAGGTATAAAATATCAACAAGCGGCAGATGTCTTAGATATCCCATTGGGAACATTGATGAGTCGTCTTGCACGTGCCAGAGTCGCTCTTGCAGGATGCTTTGATGAACAACAGAATAATGGTAAAAGCAGTATGAAAAATAAAAGCACTGTTATTCAACTCAATGAAAGAAGAGGCAAGAAGCAATAGATGGATAATATCCACCCACAAGCAGCGCTATTATTAGGCTATGTCGATAAGCAGTTATCTCCTGAGGAAATAACTGAGGTTGAGACCTTGCTTGATAATGACCCTAAAGCCTTAGTCTTTGTTGAAACTTTAGGTGCAAGTCAATTGCCTTTTGCTGAATCCTTTGAGTTCTTGCTAGAAGATCAAGACAGTGCGGTTGAAAATACTATTCTCGAAAATGCTTCATCAAACAGAATAAATTCAGAACCTAAAAGAAATTCATTGCAGTGGTCAGCTTCTATTGCAGCTTCTTTGATGCTTGGCTTAGTGATTGGTTATGGCGTATTTTCTAGTACTACAGACTCTACACAGGGAAATAATTGGGTTACAGAAGTTGCAAACTATCAGTTGTTATATGTTCGTGACACTGTAACAACTGCACCAACTCTAAGTGATTCTCAGCATATAGCCTTACAAACCAAATTGAGTAAGGCACTTAATAGTGATTTACACATACCTAACCTGCAACAACAAAAGTTAACATTCAAACGCGGTCAGATATTGGACATCGAAGGTGAGCCATTAATTCAATTGGTTTATTTACCCGACGATGGTCTACCTATTGCTTTGTGTATCTTACGCAACGGTGCCGTTGACTCATTACCAAAGTCTGGAGAATCACGAGGGCAAACGTTTATCGAGTGGTCTAAAAATGGCTTGAGCTATGTGATTATCGGTAAGACGGATAAGAAAAATCTAGAGGCTGCAGCTATGACTGCAATCGCTCAAATCTAGGGCTAAGCATTAGCAGTGCAGCAAAATTAGAACACTCAATAAAATAAGTTAGTCACAATGGGAATTAATAGAAGCCCGCGAATTTGCTCCTACAATGCCATCGGCACCAAGACCATTATTAATCTGGAAGCCAATTACCGCTAGCTTGGTATTCACGCCAAAGATCCCGTCTGCAACTCCTGCACCTAAACTTAATTCATTAAGAAAGCGTTGCAGCTCAGCTACCTGAAAATTCCCATTAACTCCATCCCTTGAATTGATGCGTAAAAACTGGATGATGCGATTATTAGTGAAATGTCTTAATGCACAAGGCTCGTTCGGCGAGGTAGGCCCTGAAGGTGGTTGTGGTGGATTAACTGGAGTAGCATAATCAGCGTTCATCGCCGTTAGATAATCGACTGCTTGTAAATTGTGATCATTGACTGCTTTTACTAAAGTATCAAATATCTTCTTCTTACTCGATCCATTGGTTAATTCAGCTGAGTGTACAAATAAAGTAGCGGAAAGATCTGCTTGGTTTCTAAATTGAATAAAATCAAAACTTTTATTGATGGTATTCAAACCCATTACAGGGGTGTTTAATTGGTCATCTAATTGTGCAGTCGACCATAGACTATGAATACCTCTAGCATATTGAACGCCAGCAAACGATATGCCGTTTTCAGGCCCCGCATTAGCACCATGATAAGAACTGATTTCAGGTCTTCGTCCGGTAATATTTAATATCATATTACTGATTAGGCTAAGGTTATTCCTTTGTACTGTTTGGCTATTACCACGAGGTAGCGTATGAAGACCAAATGACACTAAGTTGGGATCAAGGTTAAACACAGCCTGTGCATTTTGGCTATCTAAGGCGCAAAGATTAGACGGATCAGAACACTGTAAAAATATCGTCACAGGAATACGTTTACTCACCAAATGTCTAACCACATCTAGTGTGCTATACAGGCCTGTACCACCTTGGTGAATATGATCAATAGTGAATACAATTTTATCTAAAATAGGCGGATTAGAAGCAAAATTGTAAGTGTCAGATACGAATTCAGGAATATAGATTGGCATAAATTAATCTCTTAAGGGGGTTAAGGATTATTTGTTTTTATGCAACCATTAGATCATATCTATTCAATATTTGAAAATTACAGTTACCAACGGCAATTGAATTATCTCAGAGACAAAACCGCTAGAAAGGTAGGGGGTGTCTTTAAAACCACTTTTTACAGACAAAAAAAGAGCCAGAATAAACTGGCCCAAAGGAAGGAGGAGGAGAGTTAAAATACAATAAATATTTATCGTTTGTCTCTTGTTGTTATAAACGATGCATATTGTTTAGTAGATGCAAAATATAACGATTTGGATACGAAAGGTATTTAAATAGTCGGTTGAGAAGAAGTAATAATGCAATTATCAGCTCTTACATTATGAGGAAAACAACTAAAAAAGTGGGAGGTGTCTTTTTATTTATATATTTGGATAATAATGCCTCTATCAAGGGAAATAAGGCGTATAAAAGTTATATTAACGATCAATAATTATTGATCATAAAAAATCAAGTGAGAAATTTATGGCACGGACAAAAGTCGAATTTAAAAACAATCAAGGTGAAACCTTAGCAGGCTTGCTAGAAACCCCTGATTCAACTGAGGGCGCAATACGTTATGCTATTTTTGCTCACTGTTTTACTTGTAGCAAAGATGTAGCAGCAGCCTCTCGCATTAGTCGTTCTTTATCTCGCAAAGGCATCGCTGTATTTCGTTTTGACTTTACTGGTTTGGGTAATAGTGATGGTGATTTTGCTAATACTAATTTCTCATCCAATGTAGAAGATTTATTAGCCGCAGCAAAAATGCTAGAAGATGAATACCAAGCGCCAAGTTTATTGATCGGCCATAGCTTGGGCGGTGCAGCGGTTTTAAGTGCGGCGCATCATTTACCTAAAGTTAAAGCTATCGCCACTATTGGTTCACCTGCTACGGCAGACCATGTTCAGCATTTATTTATGAGTGCGGTGCCAGAGTTAGAAGCGAAAGGCGAAGCACGTGTTCGCATCGGTATGCGTGAGTTCAATATCAAAAAACAATTAATTGATGATTTGAATCAAAATACTTCAGCAGATCATATTGGTAACTTACGCCGACCTTTATTAATTTTTCATTCACCGATTGATAGCATAGTTTCGGTCGATGAAGCAGCAAAAATCTATGGTGCGGCAAAGCATCCAAAAAGCTTTATCTCTTTAGATGATGCAGATCATTTACTCAGTAATCGTGATGACTCTGAATATGTTGGTGCAACTTTAGCGGCTTGGGCAGAGCGCTATATTGGCCTTAGTAAAGCAGTTGCAGAGTCCTCATCAAAACAAGCGACATCTGATAAGCAAACGGCTGAAAGTAAAAAGCGACCTGAAGTGAATGGCAGTGAAGTAGTCGTTACAGAGCTAGATAAAAAATTCCTGCGTGGCTTATATACCAAAGATCATGATGTAATAAGTGATGAGCCAATTAGCTATGGTGGTGAAAATCTGGGCCCATCGCCCTATAATTTACTATTAATGAGCATCGGTTCTTGTACCTCAATGACTTTGCGAATGTATGCAAATCGCAAGAAAATGGACTTAGAGGATATCAAAGTTCGTCTTGTATACGAACGTTTAGAAGACGAAGAACGTATCACCCGCTATTTGAGTTTTAAGGGTGATATTACCGATGTACAACGAGATCGTTTGGTAGAAATTGCAGATAGATGTCCAGTGCATCGGACTTTAGAAAATAATCCTGTGATTACATCTGAGTTAGATGAAGTCTAATAACAAAGAACGGAAAAGACCTTATTAAACCCCTATAAAACAGTAATTTCATATTCAGTCGGTCATAATAGAAACTTAATGTAATTCAAGATTAGGTTTCTATTATGGTTCAACAACGCTATCTAATTACTGGCGGTTCTGGTTTTATCGGCACAGCATTGATTAAACAACTGCTGTTAGAAAATCAAGACGTTACCGTGCTAACGCGCAATGAAGTTAAAACTGCGCAACACTTTACAAGCGTTATAGCTGCTGAACGCGAAGACTTCCAAACTAAAACTAACGTTAAAACCATCAGATCGCTTGATGATATTAGTCCTGATCAATCCTTTGATGTTGTCATCAATTTGGCAGGGCAAGGTATCGCTGATAAACGTTGGAATGATGAGGTTAAACAACAAATCATCGACAGTCGTATCAAGACTACACAAGCTCTGCATGAATACTTAAAAGAAGTACTTGTAAAACCTGATGTCTTTATTAGCGGATCAGCTCTTGGCTATTACGGCTTGCGCGATTCAGATGATGAAATAAATGAGAATGGTGAAACAGATAACAGTTTCTCAAGTCAGTTGTGTCAACAATGGGAAACTGAAGCAAAAGTGATCGCAGACATGGGTATTCGTACCTGCTATTTACGCACGGGCATTGTTTTAGGCAAAAATGGTGGTGCTTTAAGCAAGATGCTTCCACCTTTTAAAATGGCCTTAGGTGGGCCAATTGGTGACGGTAAACAATGGATGTCATGGGTACATCTGGACGATATTGTAGGAATGATTCGTTTTGCGATAGACAACGAGTCCATTAAAGGTGCAATTAATGGCACGGCGCCGCAACCAGTAATTAATAAAGTCTTTTCAAAGACTCTGGGTAAGGTATTAAAGCGACCAGCAATTTTTCCAATGCCTGCATTTGTCGTAAAGATCCTGTTCGGTCAAATGGGTGAAGAATTACTGTTATCCGGCCAACGAGTTGTTCCTGAAAAACTCACTCAAGCGGGATATGAATTTATATATCCACAGTTGGAAAATGCATTGATAGACATTGTTAGTTAATAAGTCTTAATTTTTGGAGAAGACGCCACTAAAAGCGTAACTAATACAATAATTTTCAATGATGTATCAAAGCGAATTGAAACCAGTAAAAAGGTAGGGGGGTGTCTTTTTAGCCATATTAAGAAGGCCTTTATGACAGCTTAGCAATCTCCTTATTCAAATAATTAATTACACTATCCACATTGACACTAAAGTCATTGAAAATAACTTTACCATCAGGTGCAACTAACACCGCCCAAGGGGTACCACCCGAACGGTAATTAACCATCGTTGAGGGATGTCCACTGGGGTGGTCTTTACCACTGTCATGGCCCATTACGATGTCATGTAAACCATATTTATTTTGGATGTCATCCATCTTATTCTTGGTATTAACCCAGCCACCTTCGAAAACCGTTTGAATAGATAACGCCGTGAAATGCGGACTATCTTTGAATTCATCTGCGATCTTTTTTAATCCAGGAAATCCATGGGCATGACAACCAGGACACCAAAACTGCCAGAATTCCATAAATACAAATTTACCTTTTTGGTTGGCCATTTTGAAGCTACTTGCATTGCCTTTGCCATCAATCCAAGTTTTCACCTCAAGTTCAGGTGCCTGACGTCCTAAAATTCCGTAATCTGGTCTTTTTTTCTCTT
>JBALXO010000116.1:6171-10029 GCA_036960615.1 Cocleimonas sp.
TCAAGTTCAGGTGCCTGACGTCCTAAAATTCCGTAATCTGGTCTTTTTTTCTCTTCAGCTGCAAAACTCGCTGTGGGGATTAATAGTGCTGCTGCAGAGGCTTTGATTAAGTTACGTTTATTAATTGAGAAGTCTGACTTACCCACGTTTGGCTCCAGTTTATGAATGTATTAACGTGTTAATACGAGATTAAAGATTACTTAGATGCATGACTTTTTAAGCTAAAACAACATAGGGTTAGCCCAGCCAAAAGAATGCTGAGCGAAATAACAACAGTTCTTAAGGAGAGATTTATTTTACTAAATAAAAAACCTCATAAAGTAGGGGGGTGTCATTATTCTAATTTATCATAGAATCCGTTAAGATCAGATCACTATAATCATAAAAATCACTAATGCGGCTGTTCTCACTTTTCCTTCTATTTGGCACTTTGATCATTCAATGGTTTGCTGTTATTCCGTCATGGAAAGTCGTTCTTATTACATTAGGAATTAGTGTAAGCATAAGCGTAACTTCTCTGGTATTTCTCAAGAATAGATTAAAAAGTATTGATACTATTTTCATCACAATCTGTGCTTTTCTTTTCGGCCTGTTATTAGCAAGTTATCAAGCGAGTGATTTAGTTACTAAAAGAATTACAACTGATTCAGAAGGAAAAGAGTTATTAATAACAGGCAAAGTCAAAGACATACCGACAGTTAGAGGAGATGGCGTTCGATTTTTACTGGATGTTTATAGTGCCGAATATGTAGGTACCCCCAAGGAGAAAATTAGCTTATCAGGCATAGTTAGGCTCGGTTGGTTTCAGCAAGCTCAAACAGTTCGAGCAGGTGAGCTTTGGCAATTGAAAGTTAAATTGAAACGTCCTTCAGGGTTTATGAACCCAGGTGGTTTTGATTATGAGAAGTGGCTTTTTACGCAAAAAATTATAGCTACGGGTTATGTGCGAAAATCAAAAAATATTGAAAACCAAGATCAATCAGAAAACCGAAATCTAAACCAAACCATCACTGCAGAGATTATCTGGTCGGTTGATCATTGGCGACAAAAGATTCATCAAACTATTCATGAGCGTGTTGAAAACAAATCTTCTGCCGCCGTATTAAGTGCTTTGCTGGTAGCTGTAAGAGATAAGTTAGATGATAAGCAGTGGCAGCTATTGCAAGCCACTGGCACCAGTCATTTAGTTGCTATATCAGGTTTGCATATTGCAGTGGTCGCTGGCTTTGCATTTTTTCCGATGATGTTATTGTGGCGTATATTTCCACGCTTAAATGAACGTATTCCATTGCGTATAGCAGGCGCTGTTGTCGGTACATTATTCGCGATTGCCTATGCAATGCTCGCTGGTTTTACTTTACCTACGCAACGCGCTTTATTGATGGTGATGATTGGTTTGTGGGGGTTAGTGTCACGGCGTAATTATGATGCGTCGACAATCTTAGCTTTGGCTTTAATTTTGGTATTGCTGTGGGATCCTTTAGCGGCAATGACGGTCAGCTTTTGGTTGTCGTTTTTAGCCATATTTTTGATTCTATTTTTCATAAAACGTCAAATAGAAAAACCACGTTGGATGATATTGAAGTTACAAATATTCTTGTCGCTTGCGATGTTACCACTAACCTTACTCTTTTTTGGTACCGCTTCCTTAACCTCTCCTGTTGCTAATTTATTTGCGATTCCATGGGTATCCTTACTCATAGTGCCAATCAGTTTATTAGGATTGATATTGATGCCAATATCGACCTTTTTATCGACACAGTTATTGACGTTAGCGGCTTTCTTAATTGATATTTTCTTCAGAGTTTTGGCAGTATTAGGAGATTCAGCTTTATCTAAATTGAATCTTGCAGAAATACCGCCAAGTTTACTGATTATTGCCTTTCTTGGACTATTAGTTTTAGTTTTACCAAAAGGATTTCCTGGACGCTGGTTGGGTTTATTATTGATGTTACCTGCGATTAGTTTTCAAACGGCAATACCGAAAGCAGGTGAGTTTACATATACAATGTTGGATGTAGGGCAAGGTTATGCCTCTGTATTGCATACACAAAACCACCATCTAGTTTACGACGCTGGAACTCGTGTTAGTGAATCTTTTGATTTAGGGAAATTAGTCGTAGCGCCTTACTTACGTTCACAAGGCATCGATAAAATAGATACCTTAATGATTTCACATGAAGATATTGACCATCGCGGTGGTGCACAATATTTACAAGAGAACTTTGAGATTGATGAAGTTATCAGTAGTGACACTAATGCTCTTAAAGAAAGTAAAGCTTGTTTGCAAGGTCAGCAATGGCAATGGGATGGTGTTAATTTTGAAGTGTTATCACCTTATAAAGGTTTTGAGGGAAATGACAATAATCGATCTTGCGTATTAAAAGTCTGGAATCAATATCATTCATTATTACTTACGGGTGATATTCAAAAGCAATCAGAAAAGGCGCTGCTTAAATCTAATCCAAATAAGCTAAAAACTGATGTTTTGAGCGTGCCGCATCACGGCAGTAAAACCTCATCAACATATGCGTTCATAAAGCAAGTCTCGCCAAAGATCGGTTTGATCAGCGCAGGTTACCGAAGTCGTTTTGGACACCCTAAACCTGAAGTTGTTTCACGCTATGAGCAGTCAGGAGTGGAACTATTAGATACGGTTAATTACGGGGCTATTATCTTAGATTTTCCTGACGATAATACTGAAATAAAAAGAGCATATTATCGATTAGAGAAACGAGGATTTTGGAGTCGGTAGAAAGCCATTTAAAAGACACCCCCATACTTATTGGCTATTTCTCTCTATTAGATACAAAAAACGAAGCAAAGCCCGAGCACAATAAGATAAGTAATCCCAATAAGCTCAAACCGTCTGGTAAGTTATCGAATACGATATAACCAAAAAATGTAGCTGCTATTAATTGGGTGTAAACAAAAGGTGCAACTACGCTTGCTGATAATTTACGAGCTACTTCTATTATCAGTAAATTGCCAACCGCTGATGCTAGCGCACTCCATAGAACTAATAGGGATATTTCAGTATTTAAATCGGGAATAGAATCAATTGAAAAAGGTGCCATCACTAAAGCCCCTATAATCAGGGCCGAAACCAAAATAAATCGTGGTCGATAATTGTCGGCTAACCATCTATTTGCGACCAGAAGACAGCCGTAAAAGCAGCCTCCTAACACTGCAAAACCGATACCGTGCGTCATACCAAAACCAGGTTTAATTACCATTAAAGCACCGATAAAACCAATCAATAAAAGGATTGATCTGAGTTTAGTAATTTTTTCTTTGAGTAATAATGCAGCTAGAAAGTATGCCAGTATTGGAGCGATAAAAAATGCACCAAAGACATTGGCTAATGGCTCGGTTTTGATGCCTTGTAAGACTGCAGTAACGGCTCCTACAAAAAGCAGTGCGCGTAAGACGATGCGCCAGTCGAAAAATAAAGAGAGTTCAGCAAAGCGTAAACCGCTGAAAGGAAGTAAACACAAAGCTCCTATTAATGCGCGACTCCAAGCAACAAAGATGGGTGAAACACCCTGTTGCATCATCAATTTCCCTGCGGTGTCGCCAAATGGTATTAGGCTCATTGCAAGCAGAATGACGGGAATGAGTATCCATTTGTTTGAAGAGTTCATTTGAACAAAATTATTAAAACAGGTAAAAAGATGGGGGGTGTCTTTTTACTTACTTCCACCTTCACATTGTGGCGAATCTGCTACTTTACCTGCTTTTTCGAAGTATTCATCAGGTGTCATAGTATGTAAGGCTAATGCATGAATCTGTTGTAATTCATCTGCTAAAGCTGCATTAATCATGCGATGTCTGGCAATTAGCATTTTACCTTCAAAT
>JBALXO010000117.1:0-7094 GCA_036960615.1 Cocleimonas sp.
GGTGACAAGTGAAAGAGTCAGTAATAATTTTATCGTGGTTTTATTCATAGGATAATTTTTAGATTGTGTAATGCTATTCTGTAGAGGTTTCTAGTTGGTTTTGTTTTTTTATTATTGAATAATAATATAACCTACAGTTAATCTATTTAGGTATTTTTCAGATAGTTGGCTTTGAAAAGGCCCAGCCGAGCATTAACGAGACAGTACTGGAGTCTAGCGACGACTTCCCAAAAGACGAATTGTCATTTAAATAGCTAAAAAAGATGCCTCCTTAGATTCCCTCTATAACTTGTGAAGCTTTTCTAAAGCATTAATCAAACGACTCACTTCCTCATTCGTATTGTAATGAACTAACGAAGCACGACATACGCCTTCATCTGGATTCAATCCTAAGCTTTCAAGTAAACGATAAGAATAAAAGTGACCTGAACCGACCATTATTTTTTCGTTCGCAAGTGCTTTGGTTAGTGAAAGTGGATCATATTTTTTAGAACGAAAAGACACTGTTGGTGCGCGCTTTGTTGCATCAATTTGCCCAATTAATTGGAGTTGATCATGCAAATCTATAAAGTCTAATATAGGCTGAATGAGTGTCTGTTCGTGTTGTTGAAACAGTTTCAATACCTCGTTTGATCTAGCACTAGGCGCATCGTTAGTAGTACCAAAGTGGTGCCCATAAACAGCATCAATGTAGTCAACCATTCCATTGACTGCGGCAATTTGTGCATGGTCTGGCCCTGCAGGGGTAAATCGATAACCAGACTTGTCGCTATTAAAATAATGACCTTGGTACGTTAAGTGTTCATTTAAATCATCACTTAATACCATTGCCCCTAAATGTGGGCCATAGACTTTGTACAGCGATAACAAATAGATGTCTGCACCTAAGGTTTTAACATCAGGTAAACCATGTCCACAGTAAGAGACACCATCAACAACAGCGATTGCGCCAGCGGTATGTATTAAGTCGGTAATTTCTCTAACAGGGTTAGTACTTCCTAAAATATTAGAGCAATGGGTAAATGCGACAACTTTGGTTTTATCATTCAAAAGAGCAGCAAGATCTGGAAGATTGAGTTCGCCAGTTTCAGCGTCAATACTCCATTGTTTTATCACTAATCCACGTGATTCTAATTTGCGCCAAGTGCCGATATTGGCTTCGTGGTCTTGATTGGTAACAATGATTTCGTCACCCGCTTGAAATGTTTCACCAAAAGCTTGAGAGAGATTGTAGGTGTTTTGAGACGTTGAAGGGCCAAAGTGAAGTTCGCTGCTTGAAACGTTTAGCATTTCAGCCAGACGACTCTTAGCGCTATCCATAAGCTCACCTGCTTCTAAAGCGGCGGGAAAAGCATGGTAAGGCTGAACCTTATGCGTAAGGTAATAACTGTTTAAAGCATCAATAACCGGACTACACGTGAAAGAGCCACCCGCGTTTTCGAAATGGGCCCATCCAATTAAGTTTGATTGCTTAAAAGCAGGGAAATGAGAACGGACAAACTCACTATCTAATTGCATTTAATGCTCCACGATTTTTAATAAGTCGAAATTTATTATAAATGAAGCATGTAGAATTTTAATGTGGTTGTCATTACTTTATTAGAAACATCATAAAAGGCGGGGGGGTGTTGCTTTTGTAGGCTCCTTAAGAGCCCAACAGTATGCAGGAATTTCCCTGAGGAAATACCAGTGCTAAAAGGCTGTAGCGAAGTAAAAACGCATAAAAATTAAGGATGTTTTGTATAGCTCTACTATGAATTCTCTATTTCTTCTTCTTTTCACGCGAACTAATATACTGCGTAGTTAATAATAGTACCGTTGAAACAATAACAAGTATCGTCGATATCGCCGCAATCGTCGGGTCAATATAATCTCGCAGCGCACTAAACATGTGTTTAGTAATAGTCGCGTTAACACCACCCGAAATAAAGATCGAAATGATGACCTCATCAAATGAAGTCAAGAATGCCAATAGGGCGCTTGTCATTACGGAAAATTTGATTTGGGGCAGCGTAATAAGGAAAAATGCTTTTATCCTAGAGGCGCCCAAACTGCGTGCAACTCGCTCTTGGTTTAAATCATAGTTACGTAAGGCTGAGGTTGTCACGATCATTACTAATGGTATGGCTAAGGCGGTGTGTGCTAGAACGATTCCAAAAACTGTGTTGTTTATACCGATTTGTCCGAAAACATAAAAAGCTCCGATCGCGATTAGAATAACCGGCACAATCATCGGGGTGATTAAGAACATAAAGATCAAGCGAGCGGCTTTGTGACCTGAGACAAACAAGGCGTAGGCAGCGGCTACGCCTATGGGTGTAGCGACCAACATCGTTAAGGTGCCAATTTGCAATGACTTAATCGTTGCGCGCATCCATTTTGGTGAATCTAAGTATTCATGATACCAACGCAATGACCATTTGCTTGGTGGGAATTCAAGATACTGAGAATCCGAAAAAGACATCGGGATCACGATTAACGTGGGAACCACCAGTAATATCATGACAATCGCTGCGAACACATATAACCAGATGCGATTGCCGTGAGTAATTTGTGTATCGGAAGCTGCTTTTTTTAACCAGCTCATGATTTTTTACCAAAGAGTGCATTATCGAATTTGAATATCTTGGAAGATATATACAACACTAGCAAAGTCGAGATTAATAGCACTACGCCTAAGGCACTTGCGGCACCCCAATTAAATTGGTTTTCAAGAATAGCGGTAATTTGTGTCGATACCATCACTACGCGTCCTCCACCTAACACGGCAGGGGTTACGTAAAAGCCTAAACACAAGACGAACACTATTAGTGAGCCGGCAACTAAACCCGATAAAGATAAAGGAAAAAAGATGGTCCAAAATGCTTTCGAAGGTGATGCACCGACATTGGCCGCAGCGTGCATTAAATCTCTATCAATTTTTTTCATTGAACCTAGAAGAGGCAATACTAAGAACGGTAACATAATATGCGCCATACCAATTAAGGTGCCGGTCATGTTATGTACTAGTTTTAAAGGGGTGTCCCACAAACCAATATTCATTGCGAATTCGTTGAGTATGCCTTTCTTTTGTAATAGCACTAACCATGCGTAGGTTCTTACCAATAAAGATGTCCAAAAGGGAAGTAATACTGCCAGCATAAAGAAACCAGCTACACGTGGAGGCAAGCTGGCTAAGAAATAGGCCAACGGATAGCCTATTAAAATACAAATGATTGTCGTAAAAAGACTGACTTGAAAGGTGGTGAAGAACACACGTTTATAGGATTTGAATTCCACCATCTTTTGATAGTGTTCCATTGTGAATTGGCCATCATTACCTATAAACGAAAGATAGAAAAGCCAGCCGATAGGAATCATAATCACTGCGATCACTACCAATATTGCTGGTATTGAGAATCCCAACAACATCCATTGTTCGCGGGATTCTTGTTGCAGTAACTCGTCTTGGTTAAGAGGGTTATTCACATTGGTGTTCACTATTGATCACCAGGAATAATAGTAATATCAGATAAATTCAAACCTAGAGAAATTTTGTCCCCTGATTGTAGAGCATTTTGAAACGAAGCAGAGTTAGTACCAAAACGTACTGATAATTCGTGTTTTTCAGCAACCGTAATAAGCGCAAATGCAGAATCGCCTTGAAACACAAATTCTTTCACAATGCCGTCAAACGAGACTACATCTTCATTGCCACTCGTTGACTCGTCACTAATAAATACACGCTCTGGTCTGACCACTAGTGCCCAACCTTTGCCGTTGTCGACCATATTCTCAGGAGGACCATCACTGATGGGTTGATTTTCGAAAAGTAATTTACCCGACGGATCAGCACGTAAAGGTAAGATTGTAGATTCGCCAATAAAATCCGCTACGAACGAATTAGATGGACTGTTATAGATAACATCAGGGGTGTCGATTTGTACGATTTCACCACCATTAATAATGGCTATTCTATCTGACATAGTTAGCGCTTCGCGCTGATCATGCGTAACGTAGACTGTTGTTACTCCTAATTGTCGATGCAATTGCTTTAGTTCGATTTGCATTTGTTCGCGCAGTTTTTTATCTAAGGCAGATAAAGGTTCGTCCATTAACAAAATGCGTGGCTTAAAAACGAATGCACGCGCCAAGGCTACACGCTGTCGTTGTCCACCAGATAACTGATCGATATCTCTATTTCCGAGTTCACCAAGCTGGACTGTTTCTAAGGCAGTGGCAACACGTTCTTTAATTTCAACTGCACCTACTTTTCTTAGCTTTAACGGGAATGCAACATTCTCTGCTACCGTCATATGAGGAAATAATGCATAACTTTGAAATACCATCCCTACATCTCGCTTATGCGGGGGGGTGAGGATCATTTCGTTACCACCAAATTTAATACTGCCTGAATCTGGTCGATTAAAACCAGCAATGGCCATCAGTAAAGTGGTTTTACCAGAACCTGAAGGTCCTAAAAGTGTTAAGAATTCACCACTTTTTATATCAACATCAACGTTGTTTAACGCATACATGTCGCCATAAGTCTTGGTAAGGTTTTTAACCGTTATTGGTAATGCAGATTCGATTAGTGGCTCATTATTTACATTATTTGCCAAAACAAGAACTCCAGAATTAAAAAAATAGGCCGGGTAGATTTCTCTACCCGGCAAGGTATTGCAATTTTATGTGTTAAAAAGCTTGTTTTGTATTACTCGCTTATTAATTCCATATACATTTCAAGTGCTTTAACGCGGTTCTTAGCGTACCAATCTAAACTGATTGGTAACATCAGTGGAACATTTTTAGGGTGTGATGGTAATGACTCAATCAACTCTTTAGGCGCAGTAGTGATGTCATAAGCACCTTTATTAGTTGGGCCATAAGTGATGTGAAATGGTAGGTTAGCTTGATATTTAGCCTTAGACACTTCTGCCAAGAATTTCATCGCTACATCTTTATTTGGCGCGCCTTTAGGCATTGCAAAACAATCATAGTCAAGCATGGCTTGGTCTAATGAATAGCCTACTTTAGCACCATCTTTCGCTGCATTATCAAAACGTCCGTTCCAACCTGTTGTCATATCAACTTCAGCATCTTTCATTAGCTGAGCTTGCATTGCACCAGACGACCAGAATACTGAGATATGCGGCTTAAGTTCACGAATTTTATCAATTGCACGTTGCATACCCGCTTCAGTTGAAAGTACTTCGTAAACTTTGTCCATTGGGACACCATCCGCCATCAATGCAGGCTCTAAAACACCATCAACATTATTAGCGCGATAGGCACGTGTACCCGGGAATTTTTTCACATCCCAAAAATCAGCCCACGTTTTTGGTGCACCAGCGGTACCTGGCTTACCGTATTTGTCGGTATTCCATGACATTACAGTGGCGAATACATCAGAACCAACACAATAGTCGGTATAGGTACCAGGGATGAAGTTAGAAACATCAACTACATCGTAATCGATTTTTTCTAGACAGCCTTTTGCAGCAGCAGATGCTGAACCACCAGAGCCAGTAACCACAAGATCCCAAGTTACTGAACCAGACTCTACTTGTAGGCAGGTTTTAGACATACTCGCACCAGACTCACGCACAATCTCTATGCCTGAATTTTTTGCGGCGTCGGTAAATAGGGCAGCATCTTGCGCTTTACCATAGCTTCCGCCCCATGATACAACGGTTACAGGAGCAGCTGTTGCTATGCCTGCTGCTGCGGTTAATCCGGCGGCTAATAGTAGTGAGCCCGCTCGGTTAATTGATTTTGAAAATTGTTTCATTCTAACTCTCCTTGGATATATTAATTAATAACAGTCGCCAAAGCACTCATGACGAATAATGTTTTACTTCCTTCTTTACTTAGCCTTGGGTCTTTAACAACGATAATTGACCGTAACCTTTTTACTTATTTAAAGAGACTATATTTGCTAAAAGTCAGCTGTTGAATAGTCTAAAATAGAAGGTTTTCTTATTAAAATCAACTGTATATATATATTGATTTCAACCCTAAAAACCATCAAAAAGTAGGGGGTGTCACTATTTGAGATATCAATGATGTCTAGCACCCTGGCGTTCTAGTTCTTTCTGAATATCCTGTATTTTGACTTCTCTTAAAGATTTTCTAGATTTTATTGATAGGGCAGCCGCTATACCTGCACCTTGTCCGATCACCGCGCAACAGGCCATATTTCTTGTTGCCGCATGGCTGTCTCTATCACCTCCAGTCGATCGCCCTGATACCAATAGATTATCAATGCCCTTTGGCAAAACATTGCGATACGGTACTTGGAAATAGCGTCCTGTTGTTGGCAATATCAAAATTCCATAACCATCTATAAATTCTGGAAAAATACCAATACTGTCTTCAAAGCGGCCTTGTTCACGAACATCTAAGGCAGTCATATTGTAATGACAGTTAACTTTGCGAGTATCGCGGATACCTATCGACATACCGAAGTTGCGAAGACGAATACCATCACACCCTGGCGTGTAACGGCGTAAAGCATCAATTGCCAGCATCGCTTGGCGGCGACCCTCAATTTCGAAGGTGGTCAGTGAATCTGGGTCAGTGCCATCGCAGTCATCCATTTGCACCAGATTCATGTAGGTAAGCTCACCCGTATCGTGCATTACTCCCCATGTACCTGCGATAGTGGTGAGATTAGCGGGAATGTGACCATCTTTAATCGCTTGTTCAAAGGGCTTTTTAAGGAAAGGTGAGAACATGTCATCTTCTTTCCCTGAGGTTTCGATATTCCATTCGCCGCCACCGGCCCAATCTTTGTAAGTTTGAGGGTCGTCTTTAATGCCATTCATAAATTTGGTTTTATCTACACCTGCCACATGAAACATGACAGATGCTGCCATCATCTTTTCTTTAGGTGTTAGAAAGGTTTCTGCACCTGCGCGTTCGGCAACATCCGCATCACCTGTTGCATCAATGACACGTTTAGCAAGTATCGCTTCGCGTCCTGATTTTGATTCAACGATAATGCCTTTAATCACATTACCTTCCATAATCGGTGCAACGAATTGGCGATGCAGCATAGGGCGTATATTAGGCTCGTTTAAGACTAATTGGTCGGCAACTAACTTGAACCCTTC
>JBALXO010000117.1:7194-8688 GCA_036960615.1 Cocleimonas sp.
ACTAAGACATCTGTCTCATGGATCACGTCAATTTCGCGTGCTGGTTCATGTATGGTTAGTTTAGTCATAATATTAATAACTTCTTTTACTTGTCATTTATTACTCATCGCTTTTGCATATTTGCACTGCAATGTATCTCGCCATTGATACATTTTTACTGTCGCAGGTAAGAACCAAGGGTTGCCTGTATAAAAAGGACGAGTAGGGAAGGGTAAATTATCAAAAGCTGTTTTACCTTCTGCTTTACCTAAAACTTTTTGGCCTAATCTCATACCCAAATAGCTCGACATAGAAACACCTGCACCGCAATAGCCCATCGCATAATGTAAGCCTTTATGTGTTCCTGTATGTGCGGTTTCATCAAATGTATAAGCAACTTTTCCAGACCAAGAGTGTGATATTTTATATTCTATAAGTTCAGGAAAAATTCTACACATTTGCTTATATAACTTAGGGCCACTAATTTTTGGATCAGTTTCTTTAGCCGAAACTCTTCCACCAAAAACAATGCGTTTTCGATCAGGTGATGGACGATAGTAATAAACAATTTTGCAGGTATCGCTCGCAATTCGACTAGTTGGGAATAATTTATCCATCAATTCTTTAGGTAAAGGTTCGGTAGCAATAACGTAACTGCCTATCGGAATCACTCGGCGCCGTAGCCATGGTGTTAATTTAGATGTATAGCCATTAGTCGCGATAATGACTTGTTTCGCTTTAACTGGCCCTTTAGCTGTTGTTAATAGATATCCTTCTTTATTTTTTAGCTCCTCTATGTCTAATACTGGACAGTTTTCTGTGATATGAGTACCTGCATCTAAAACATTTTGTAATAAGCCTCGATGGTATTTAGCTGGATGTAATGAGGCGTGTCGAGTGAATACGACACCTCCAAAATAGCTATCAGATCCAAGTTCTTTATATTGTTCATTTCGAGGGACTTGATATGATTCAATACCTTCGTCTGCTTTTAATTGATCAGCTTCACGTACTAAATTATTAAAATGTTTAGGCGTATGCGCAGCATGGAATCTACCTGCACGTAAGAAATCACAACTTATATTTTGTTGTTTAATTAATTCTTCAATCCATTCAAGAGCAGTTTCTCCCTCCCTCCGTATTCCTCTAGCGGTATCGGCATCGTAACGTGCGCTTAACTTTTTGAAGCTTGGTTTTACACTGGTACTTATCTGACCACCGTTTCGGGTGCTACATCCCCAGCCAATGCTTTCGGAATCTAGAACTAAAGTGCTTAAGCCACCTTTTGTAGTCTCTAATGCGGCATTTAATCCTGTATAACCTGAACCTACAATTGCCACATCGACTGTTTTTAATGGAGTAACTGTTAATGGAGGAGGCGCACCCAAGTCGTCTAACCATAGAGGAGTCTCTATGTAGTCAGATGTATGTACTGAATCTTCAGATGTAGACTTAGCGATACTGGTCATAGCTTTTGTAGAATACTCGACTTATTAGTTATCAATTATTTATTTG
>JBALXO010000117.1:8788-9977 GCA_036960615.1 Cocleimonas sp.
GGATTGTCTTTTAATCGTACATCGTAGAACTCGCCTTCATTACTCGCGAAGTTAATTATCTTCAATGACATCTTAATACCTCAATTCATTTAATAGTTTTATCAGTTAAATTAATCATAGTAAGTTGATAAAAATAAAGCAATTGAATGCAAGTTATTATAATATTCGATTTATTTATACATAAATTGTATTACTTAGAGGCAATTCTTATCCATTTAAAACTAAGACATTTAGAAGTTTTTGTTGCTTTGATCGAAGCAGGATCAGTCTCGCGTGCAGCACAAAAGCTGAACTTAACTCAACCAGCGGTGAGTATTGCCTTAAGTAATATGGAAGCTGAAATGGGTTTTCGCTTATTTAATCGGTCCAAAGGATTCTTTGTGCCAAGCAGTGAAGCCTTGCTGCTACAAACGGAAATAGAACAGGGTTTATTTGCCATTTCGCGAATTGAACAACGCGTAAAAGAGATACGTTCAGGCGCAACAGGGGGTGTTAGCATCGCTTTAAATGGAGTTCTGGCAATGAATGTGTTGCCGCAATTAATTGCTGAATTCCAATTAGAGTATCCAGATGTCAATGTAGAAATGCGAATCCATAGTTCTCGACGTATCGCCTCATGGGTAAGTGGTCAGCAAATTGATATCGGTATTATCGATGCGCCTGTGCCCGTTGTTGGGTTAAATGCAAAACTGTTTTACAACGAGTGTGTCTGCATCATGCATAAAGACGATCCTCTCTCAAAATTGAAAGTCATTAAACCTAATGATTTAGAGAATCGCTCTGTCGTTTCAATTACTGGGGATCATTTGATTGATCGTCAATTAGAAAAAACGCTCTTTGAAAACAATATTTCGATACAGCGTAATTTCTCTAGTTATTATTTTGCGATTGCCAGAAATATGGTTTCCCAAGGAGATAAAGTTGCGATTGTGGATTGCTTTAATGGTAAAGCAGAGCTTAAGGATGAGGTGGTGTGGCGTCCGTTTAGTCCTAAAATAAGCAATGAAATTGCGATGGTGACTTCAAGTGATCAACCTTTAGGAAAAGCAGCTCAGGAAATACATAATCGATTGCATCATTTTTTAGAGAAAGAATCTTTTCTAGTTGAAGATAAAATACAGAATAAGAGTAGTAACAAGTAACGAAGCCAAACCAAAACTATTTTTGTAAAACTATGATAGATAAAAAC
>JBALXO010000118.1:0-9739 GCA_036960615.1 Cocleimonas sp.
ACAGAGAATCCGTATGGCGCTAGTAGCATCAATCGAAGAATGTGTCGAAGCCGCAAATCGTATTGCTGCTTTTGTGAAATAATGATGTATCTAGTATAGAAAAGACACCCCCCACCTTTTAGGCTGTTTCAGTATAAACATCCAGCTGAGTCGTAGACGAAACAATATTGGAGTGAAGCGACGACTACCCGAAGGGTGAGTTTTGCAAAAAGTCATAAAAAGGTGGGGGGTGTCCTTTAAATCTTTAATCGCTGTTAATTACTTACTTGTATTTTAACTAAACCCAGTCGCTCTCTATTCGCAAACCGCCAAGTCAAACAGACACTCGCCACTGCCAAACCAATTACCAAACCACCCCAAACACCTGTTCCACCATAACCCATTGGGAACGCTAAAACATAACCTGATGTTAGGCCAATAGGCCAGTAACTAAAAGCTGCAATAATCATCGGCACTTTGGCATCTTTTAAACCGCGAAGATTTCCTGCTGATGAAATTTGTATAGCATCAAAAATCTGAAACGCAGCAGCCATAAACAACATCGGCACGGCATAAGCAATTACTGCGGCTGCATCCGTTTCTTCTTCCGTTAAGAAAAATTCAATAAGCATTTCAGGTAGTAGTATAAAGACGAGCGCAGAAACAAAAGCGAAGCCAAGCGACAATAGCATTACTGCTTTTGCAGCAAGCCCGATTCCTATTGGATCTCCTCGACCCAATGCATTAGCCACACGCACCGCTGCAACCTGCGACAAGCCTAATGGAATCATATAGGCTACGCTGGCTAACTGTATTGCGATGCCGTGAGCGGCTAGTTCAATCGCGCCAATCCAACCTATCATGAGTGCTGCAGCGGAGAATAAACCCGCCTCAAAAAAAATCATTAATGATATAGGTAAGCCTATTTTTATAATCTCGAGAAATGCGCTCCAATCTGGTTTCCACAACCGTTTGAAAATTTCATAAGGACGACAAAATGATGAATAACGCACATACAATGCAATACAAATAAAACCAATCAAATTGACGATGGACGTGGCGACAGCCGCACCCTGCATCTCCATACGTGGTGCACCGAAATTACCGAATATAAACGCGTAATTCAAAGCGGCATTGAGCAAAGCCATAAGAATCGTGATGATTAATATAGCCCGAGTATGTTCTAAGCTTGCAAGAAAATTACGAAGTCCCGTCAATAAAAATGCGGGAATAAGGGACCATTGTGCAATTACAACATAGCTTTGTGCTAAAGCTGACAACTCAGGATCTTGACCAAAAGCTATCAAGATCTGTTCACCAAATAGCATTGGAAACATCAACAGCATAACCGTCATTCCCAGTACCCAAAGCCCCATTCTTACACTGCGTCGAACCGCCTGATGATCATCACGACCTGCGGCCGAAGAAACTAAAGGCATTAAGGCAGAGGATATCCCTAAACCGAAAATAAACACTGCAAACATTAACTGGAATGCCAATGTACCTGCAGCCAATTCTTTAACACCCAGCCAGCCCAACATGATTGTATCCGTCACATTGATCAGCATGTAAGTCAGCTGCATCAACACCAAAGGTACGCCCAGTTTTACTGAGGCGAACAGATGCTGTTTAAAGGTCTTGGTAGGAAATTTTGTCATAGCTGATATATAGAATTGTTCCTACAAACTAATTAAGACTTGTACTTGTTAGATTCTTTGTCATTACAATTCAAAGGTCTTTTATTATTTAGTGAGTAAGTACAATGAAATCTTAAATCATTCGAAAAACACGAAATATTGAAACTACTCCACGATTGATGAGTCTGAAACAGTCATTCTTTCTGTGCTAATTAGCTAGGACGTATATGTATCAATATTTTCAAAACTAACGACTAAAAAGGGCGTTCGCCAACATAGTTACCTGGTGGATTATAATTACATACCCATACTTGGGTTTTATCCCCACAAACAGCAACTGCGCAGCCTACCTGAGTTGTTTTCTTCCATACTACTTGGGTGTAATGTCCACATTGTTTACCTGGGTTGCAACTATTACTGGCATAGTTGTAGTCAACCTTTTCACCATCCGACCATGCATTCAAGACGTTTTTAGCAGTGATGTTTTGCAACTCAGTTCGTCCATCATCCCATCTTACAGCACCACCTTGGAACAAATTCTCGCCATAACGTTGTTTGAAATTACCAGAAGTGGGGCGATGGATAATATCGCAATTTTTAGTTGCTTTAAGTTGGTCTGCCCATTCTTGAGCATAGTTTGCTAGGCTTCCAGACCATGTTAAGGGAGGCACCCCATCTTTTGCTCTAGCTATATTGTGTTCTGCCAATAATTTCTTTATTTCACCAGCACTTACAGTTTTAGCTGTGGCATTACTGCTAGAGCTTGCAACAGTATTGTTGTTCTTGACTGATGAGCTATTACAAGCAACTACAAAGGTTGCTACTGCGATTAAAGATAGACACGTCTTGATTTGATATTTCATCCGATTTTCACCTTTATTCATGATTATCTTATTTACATCAATTGATCTTGATGCAAATAAATTATTAATGATGATGACTTTAAGTCTATAGTAAATAAACAAAAATAACGAAACATACCTAAAGACACTAACTAATTGATTTCTATTTTATCCCGCAATATGAAAGAGCTTTTTGATCTATTCTAATCAATCATTACTGTGCAAAGAAGTGTTCAAACCACCCCAAGTAGAAGCATCACTAACAATTGCTTCAACTGAACCTGATTGGCTATTTCGTCTAAATAATAAACCCGACTGACCTGAAAGGTCGCGCGCTGAAACTACATCGCCAACTGGAGTTTTAACTTTGGTTCCTGCAGTTAAATATAGTCCAGATTCAACAATACAATCATCACCTAGAGAAATACCTAAACCAGCATTTGCTCCTAATAGGTTGCGTTCACCTATAGAAACAACTTGTTTACCACCTCCAGAAAGCGTTCCCATAATTGATGCACCGCCACCGATGTCCGAACCGTCACCGACGATAACGCCAGCACTGATACGACCTTCAACCATTGAATTACCAAGTGTTCCTGCATTGAAGTTAACAAAACCTTCATGCATAACTGTGGTGCCAGAAGCCAGATGCGCACCCAAACGAACACGATCGGCATTACCAATACGTACACCTTCAGGAATTACATAATCAGTCATACGTGGGAATTTATCGATAGAAGTGACATTAAACTGATGATCTTCATTAGCAATTAAGCCACGAAGATTTTCAACTTCAGTCGGTAATACAGGACCTGCTGATGTCCATGCAACATTCGCCAATAAACCAAACACGCCATCAAGATTAATAGCATTCGGTTGTACCTCGCATTCTGATAATAAGTGCAGACGTAAATATGCATCTTCAACTGACTTTGGCGCATCATCAACCGACTCAATTTCTACAATCACAAAGTCACTTTTTAACATGCCTACTTTTTGTGCTAAACAACTACGCGCAATTTCTTTGTTCGAACGTGGGAACCACACATCAAGAGTTTTTCCGCTAGCTGAGTCAATATAACGATGCCCGATACGTTTAATAGTCATGTGTTGTTCCTTCAAATTAGATTAATAAAGAGCCTTCAAAAGACTCTAGTAAAAGCTTGCGTAAAGTATACCGTTTCTTGTTTTATTTGCTGAATGAAATTCGTGCTTTTTTCCTATCTCTGATAAAGCGTTTTCAACTAAAAGTGATAAACTTATCTCACCATTTATTAATTAAGGAATTATCATGTTTAGCACCAATGAATACTTCGACGGCAACGTCATATCAATCGCCTACGAATCAGATACAAACCCATCATCAGTTGGCGTTATGGCACCTGGCAAGTATGTATTTAGCACAGCTGCTAAAGAAAAAATGACTGTAATTACTGGCGCTTTAGAAATTCAAATGCCAGATGAGACTTCGAGTACAATCTACAACGCTGGTGAATCCTTTGATGTAGTAGCAGATAGCTCGTTTAATGTAACTGTGGAAACTGAAACGGCTTATTTGTGTATTTATGGGTAAATAGCTGATAAATGGTGATTAAAATGACACCCCCCTACTTTTTGGGTGTTTGTACATATAAGTGTGTTAGCGCTATTTATGGAATCCTTCTAACTTAAAGGAGAAAGCTTATTTTTTTGCAAATCATCATGCCAAGAAACGTATATATGAATGCCCAACGTGTAATTCTTTACTAAGTTATAAGGATAATTATTGTACGAACTGTGGAGAAACAATTGACGAATCTGCCTTCGAAGATATGTCGACCCGAACAGAAAATATTGAATCTTTATTCAGTTATCAAAAAAGATATAATTCACCATGTTGTAACATTTCTTTACTTCATGGAGATATATTTTGCAGCAAGTGTGGCAAAGAATTCACTATTGATGAAGTTAAAATTGAGAGTAAATTTATTGGAATAACTATTATTATAGCTATCGTTCTTCTAGTCCTTTTCGTCTCTATATTTAGTAGATAGAAAGTACCAAAAAAGTGGGGAGTGACTATTTATCTATCTAAACAGAAAATCCTACCCATGACGAATCAAACAACCTTTCTGCCCTACTTCATCATGATGGATCTGTAGTTGTGAGTAGCAAGCATAATCAACATTAATTCTAAATAAATGCTCACCCTGTAGGCCTAGGATATGCATTAGGATAACGCGAATTGGCCATGAATCAGCAACAATTAGTATCTTCTTACCACTGTTATTTTCAACAATCTCTTTAAACGCCTTTAATACGCGTGCTTGGAACTGGTGAAAATCTTCACCTTTTGGAGGTGAATGTTTTGTTGGTGACTGCCACCATGCATTAAGTAGCTCGTCTTCTTCTTCCATAATTTTTTCGGGAGCTAGACCTTCCCAATTACCAAAGTCGATTTCATCGAAACTTCTATCCAGTTCAATATCAATATCATCTTCACTGGCAATCAATTCTGCAAACTCACGACAACGTTGTAGTTTTGACGAGACGACTAAATCCCAACCTTTTTTATTTTCTAGTGCTTTGACCATCTGCTGCCAACCTTGGTCAGTGAGCGTATCGTCGGTGCTACCACAAAATACGGCATCATCTTCGATAACGCCGTTTCTGAGCAAATCTATGGTGGTTATTGTTGACTTAACAGTCATTTATTTTTTGCCTTTCTCTTAACAAGAGATAGAAAAAAGAGGCACTAACAAGTGCCTCTTTTTTTGTTTATTAGTGTGTAAATACTAAATATATTTAATATTTACAATTTCATATTCGCGAATACCAGCTGGGGCTTTAACAGTAGCCACCTCGCCATCTTCTTTGCCGATTAAGGCTCTAGCGATAGGTGATGAAACCGCAATCATATTCAATTTGATATCTGCTTCAATATCACCCACGATTTGATAGGTTACCGTTTCTTCTGTATCTAAGTCTTCAAGCTCAACAGTCGCGCCAAATACAATGCGTCCTTCAATTCCGAGGTCAGTAATATCAATAATTTGTGCAGTTGATAACACAGACTCTAACTCTTGGATTCGCCCTTCGCAGAAGCTTTGTTGTTCGCGTGCCGCATGGTATTCGGCATTTTCTTTAAGATCGCCATGCTCTCGCGCAGTTGCAATAGACTCAACAATTCGAGGTCGAGTGACAGATTTAAGCTCGTTTAATTCTTCTTTTAAACGGTCTGCGCCTTTAGCTGTAACGGGTGCTCTATCCATGATAAATCCTATCCTTATTTCTTATATGCAATTATATTCTTGCAAGCTATTTAGCGAAGTTCTTAGCAATAAATACTTAGTGCAAAATCCTAATGCAGATCTTGCAGCTTATAGACCTGCTCTTCACCTTCGTACATCATCGCTTGGCACAATGCCCATGCGCCAGTTATCGTAGTAGTATAAGTTACTTTACCTTGCAAAGCTTCACGACGAATTTCAAAAGAATCTGCGATCGCTTTTTTGCCTTCAGTGGTGTTTACAATTAATTGTACTTTATCATTCTTAACCAAATCGACAATATTAGGACGACCCTCATGAACTTTATTGATAATCTCACATTCAAAACCAGCTTCAACCAAAGTTCTTGCAGTACCACGAGTTGCGACTAATTTAAAATCCAGTTCATTCAGTAGCTTGGCTACTTCTAGTACTTTAGCACGGTCATTTTCACGCACACTCAAAAAAGCGTTGCCACCTTTCTCAGGGAATTCATTACTCGCGCCATACTGTGATTTACCAAAGGCTTCAGCAAAGGTTTTACCAACACCCATTACCTCACCTGTAGATTTCATTTCTGGACCAAGAATTGGATCAACGCCTGGGAATTTAATGAACGGGAAGACCGCTTCTTTTACTGAGAAATGCTCAGGAATAATCTCTTCAGTCATTCCTTGATCTACCAATGAAACTCCGGCCATACAACGTGCGGCTACTTTAGCTAATGGTCTACCAATCGCTTTAGAAACATAAGGAACTGTTCGTGATGCACGAGGATTAACCTCAAGCACATAAACATCATCGCCCTTAATCGCAAATTGAACATTCATCAAACCAACCACGTTAAGCGCTAAAGCCATTTCGCGTGATTGATCACGTAGCTTGTCTTGGATTTCTTTGCTGAGTGAATACGGAGGCAATGAACATGCTGAGTCACCTGAGTGAACACCCGCTTGCTCGATGTGCTGCATGATGCCGCCGATTAGAACATCTTTACCGTCACAGATAGCATCAACATCAACTTCGATTGCATCGTCTAAGAACCGATCCAATAAAACAGGTGAATCATTTGATACGTTAACCGCTGTTTGCAAATACGTTCGTAGGTCTTCTTCGTTATGGACTATTTCCATTCCGCGACCACCTAGAACATAAGATGGACGAACTACTAAGGGATACCCTACTTCTTCAGCTAATCGAACACCCTCTTCTACTTCGCTGGCGGTACGATTTGGTGGTTGCTTTAAACCTAGTTTCTCAATCATTTCTTGGAAGCGTTCACGATCTTCTGCCAAGTCGATTGAATCTGGACTTGTTCCAATAATAGGAGTGCCATTTGCTTCAAGTGCTTCTGCCAATTTAAGTGGCGTTTGACCACCGTATTGAACAATCACACCTTTTGGTTTTTCTAAATCCACGATTTCAAGTACATCTTCAAGCGTCAGTGGCTCGAAATATAATCTGTCTGATGTATCGTAGTCAGTAGAAACAGTTTCAGGATTACAGTTAACCATAATGGTTTCATAACCGTCTTCACGCATTGCCAAGGCTGCGTGTACACAGCAATAGTCAAATTCGATACCTTGACCGATACGGTTTGGACCACCGCCCAATACCATGATTTTCTCTTTATTACTTGGCTTCGATTCGCATTCTTCGTCATAACTTGAATACATATAAGCCGTATCTGTCGAAAACTCCGCTGCACAGGTATCAACACGTTTGTAAATCGGACGAACATTCATTGCTTGACGTGATTTACGTACTTCGTCTTCTTTTGTTTGTAGAAGAGTTGCTAAACGACGATCAGAAAAGCCTTTGCGTTTCAACTGGAACATTTCATCTTTTTCGATGCTACTAGTCGTTCTACCTTTTAATGTATCTTCTACTTCAATCAACTCTTCAATCTGGTCTAAAAACCAAGGATCAATCGAAGTCAATTCGAACATGTCTTTTTGAGTCATGCCGTAACGGAACCCGTCACCAACATAAAGAATGCGTTCAGGGCCAGCTGTACTTAACTCTCGACGTAATTCATCAATGGCATTTGGATCAGTTAGATCAACCTTTTCGTCTAGGCCATCAATATCTGTTTCAAGACCACGTAAAGCTTTCTGAAATGACTCTTGGAAAGTACGGCCAATCGCCATTACTTCACCAACTGACTTCATTTGGGTAGTTAAACGGCTATCAGCTTTCGGGAATTTTTCAAAGGTAAAGCGTGGGATTTTAGTAACCACATAATCAATACTAGGCTCAAAAGATGCTGGAGTTGCGCCACCTGTAATATCGTTTTGCAATTCATCTAAAGTGTAACCAATCGCTAATTTTGCCGCGATTTTGGCAATCGGGAAGCCGGTAGCTTTCGATGCTAATGCAGACGAACGTGATACACGTGGATTCATTTCGATGATAACCATACGGCCGTCATCTGGATTGATCGATACTTGAACGTTAGAACCACCTGTTTCAACACCAATCTTACGTAAAATCGCAAGTGAGGCGTTTCGAAAGATTTGGTATTCCTTGTCTGTCAGAGTTTGTGCTGGCGCAACGGTAATTGAGTCACCTGTATGAATTCCCATTGGATCAAGGTTTTCAATCGTACAAATGATAATGCAGTTATCCGCAGTGTCACGCACCACTTCCATTTCGTATTCTTTCCAGCCTAGTAACGACTCTTCAAGTAATACTTCAGTAGTAGGAGAAAAATCTAAACCGCGTGTTACGATTTCGACAAATTCATCCATATTGTATGCGATACCACCACCTGAACCACCCATGGTAAACGATGGACGAATAACGGTAGGAAAACCTAAGCCAGACTGAACTTGCTTAGCTTCTTCCATACTGTGTGCAACTCCAGATTTAGCAGAGTTTAAGCCGATCTCATCCATGGCAACACGGAATTTCTCGCGATCTTCAGCCATATCAATGGCTTCTTTTTTCGCGCCGATCATCTCGATGCCATACTTTTCAAGTACACCGTGCTTATCTAAATCTAAAGCACAGTTTAATGCTGTTTGACCACCCATGGTAGGTAGTAAAACATCAGGACGTTCTTTCTCGATGATCTTTTCAACGGTTTGCCATCTGATAGGCTCGATGTAAATCGCATCAGCCATTTCAGGATCAGTCATAATCGTTGCTGGATTAGAATTCACCAAGATAACTCGGTAACCTTCTTCTTTAAGTGCTTTACATGCTTGTGCGCCAGAGTAATCAAACTCACAGGCTTGACCAATGACGATTGGGCCAGCACCAATAATTAAGATGCTTTTTATGTCGGAACGTTTAGGCATTATTTCGCCTCCTTCATTAGAGCAATAAAATCATCAAAGATTGGAGCTATATCATGTGGACCTGGGCTTGCTTCAGGGTGACCCTGAAAACTGTAAGCTGGACAATCAGTGCGACGCACTCCTTGTAAGCTACCATCGAATAATGAACGATGTGTTGCTTCAAGATTACTTGGCAATGTTTCTTCATCGACCGCAAAACCATGATTTTGGCTGGTGATCATAACCTTCATTGAGGCTAAATCTTGTACTGGATGATTCGCACCGTGATGACCAAATTTCATTTTGACTGTATTCGCACCACTCGCTAAACCAAGTAATTGATGACCTAAACAAATACCAAAGGTTGGTACTTTTTTATCAAGAATAGTTTTGATAGCTTCGATTGCATAATCACAAGGCTCAGGATCACCTGGGCCGTTTGATAAGAATACACCATCTGGATTCATTGCTAACACATCAGCCGCTGGCGTTTGTGCGGGAACTACCGTTACATCACAACCACGATCAACCAACATGCGAAGAATATTCTTTTTAACACCAAAATCGTAAGCGACCACTTTAAAATCAGCATCTGCTTTATCTAAAACTTTAGTGACGTTAATTTTAGGATCAAGATCCCAAGTACCTTCGTTCCAGTCGTAAGCTGTTTTAGTCGAAACTACTTTGGCTAAGTCAGCCCCTTTAAGACCGGCAAAAGACTCGATATGCTTTGCAGCTTCACTAGCAGAATT
>JBALXO010000119.1:0-9495 GCA_036960615.1 Cocleimonas sp.
CGGCCTTTTTAGCCAAAGTATGTTCGGTTTCGCGATAAGCCAATGCAAAGCTCCTAAAGATGTGAATGCTAGTTCATTTGTTAGTAAGTGAACCATGATTCAGTTGTTTGGGCAATGGGCGCTTGGTAACCCTAGGAATAGCTGGGTAGGGAGTGTTCGGTTAATGCATATATGGGGGATAACCGAATAGAAGGCTAAATTGAGATCGTTTGACACCATAGTCAGGTAGATGTAGTGTTGTGCGAATTATTAACAGGGATAGTCGTATGATTTCAAAGAAATTTCTCTTCGTTTGCCTTTTCCAGATCTTATGGGTTTATACGGCCCCATTCGTATAGCACGCTGTCATACGGTACACACTAATTTCCAGTTATATTCAAATTGGAGTTTTGAAAATTCAAAAGTAAGGGATAACAAATGGCTATGAATCCAATAGTTAAAGCACAGCTTAAAACTTTTAAAGAAATGAACTCCAATGAAACGTTGAATGAATCAAATTTATTTGAAGTTATGTCAATTTTTTCAATAGAGAACGGAACACTTGGAGAAAATATAGACCCTTTTAGGGCTCATTTGAAAGGTGATGAGTTTGGCATTGATGGAGTAGCTGTATCTATTCAAGGGACTCTTTGTACTGACATTGATGAGGCTGTTGAAATCCTAGCCATAGGAAAAAACCACACTTCAGAGTTTCACTTCTTTCAATCGAAAACGTCTGAGAAGTTTGATTACGGGAATATTTCAAAGTTTTTAGATGGGGTTTATGATTTTTTTACGGATCAATCATTAGTAACAGGTGAACAAATAGAAAGTCTAATCGAAGTAAAAGATGCTATTTATTCAACATCAGCTAAAACAAGTCCTACATTGAGGTGTTACTACTGCACTACCGGTTCAGGTGAGGTTTCAGAAGTAATAAGTCAATTGGTCACAGCGAATAAAACACGCTTAAGAGAATTAAATATATTTAACGACATACATATTGAATGTGTAGGCGCTAAAGTAATTCAAAATGGATTTCGTTCAGCAACAAACTCATCATCTGCAAAGCTAAATTTCCAAAAATCGGTCACCATGCCTAGCCATGAGAAAGTTGATGAGGCATATATTGGATATGTTCCTGCATCAGAGATATTGGCAATTGCATTTGGAGAGCCTGATCAAGATGGAGTTCGTCATATAAACAGATCTTTATTTTATGACAATGTTAGAGACTTTAATCCTGAATCAGAAATAAACAAATCGATTATGTCTGAATTAGAATTAGGTGATAATACTTCTTTTGTTTTTAAAAATAACGGAATTACAGTCGTTTCGAAAAATATAGAGCGTAAAGGAGATATTTTTAACCTTGAAGACTATCAAATTGTAAATGGGTGCCAAACTACAAATATTCTAGCCCACATGCGTGATCAAGCCGAAAATATTTTTGTCCCATTACGCTTAATTGGGTGTAGCGATACTGAATTCGTTTCTAGCATTATCATCGGTACAAACCGCCAAAATGAAGTTAGGGAAGACCAGTTTTGGGCATTACGTCCGTTTATGAAAGATTTAGAAGAGTATTGTGCTTCCCAAAGCAATGATGCTCGTATCTATATTGAAAGACGAGATAATCAGTATAGAGATGTTGGGATTGAGCGTACACGAATTCATCGTCCATCTGACCTAATGAAAGTTGCTGCAGCGATGTTTTTTTATCAACCTCACCGTGCTGCACGTGACCATAGAGGCATACGAAAAGAGTTCGCGGGTCGTATTTTTTCCGACAATCATAATGTAGAACTTTACCATGTCGCAGCGTTAGCATTATATAAATTTGATTACCTGGTTCGTTCCGGAAAGGTTGATAGAACGCGAGTTATTTTTCGTTTCTATGCCTTGTATGCTTTAGTAAAGAAACATTGGGAAACTCCAGATTTATTAGATGCTCCGATAAAATCACAGAGAAAAATAACAACTGCCATTATCGCAGTTTTAAATAATAATAATAAGTTTTCAGCTCAAATAGAAGAGGTTGCAGCTCATCTCGAAAATATAATAACAGAGTCGGGTGTAACGACTCGTGAAAAGATTCGGGACTTTATTAGAACTGAAGGTGTAGTAGATGAACTCACTAAAAGGCTTTTCCCTAGCAAGGGGAAGTGACGGTTGTCAGGAAATGGATTCAGTTCATTTCATGATCCGTATAGCGAGCTATTTAAACGGAACAATTTGTAGTTAATTGGTTTCGTTTAGTTTCACATTTTAGTAAACTATTTTATTGCCTCTTAATTATGAGGCTAGCCATTACGCTAGGATATTTAGTTGAAAAATTGCTATAAATGTAAGCATAATTTTGATGATGTTAATGTTAAAAAACATGAAGAGCACATAATACAAAATGCGTTGGGCGGAAAATTAACATCATTTGATATTCTCTGTTTACAGTGTGGTGGGGAATTGGGGCAATCTATAGATAACCCTTTTATTGAAAGTTTGTCTCAAATTTCAACATTGTTAGATTTAGCCCGAGATCGTGGAGCGCCAGGAAAAGCATCGGTTGATGTTATTATGAAGGAAGGCTCGGTCTTTATAGACGATAGTGTTACTTATGAAATTAAAAATGATTTTACAATAATACCCTCAAAGCCAATATATACAGTTAATGACGCAGAGAAAAAGGTAATATTATTTGGCTCAAGCGTTAAGCAACTTAAGCAGTTTCAAAAAAGTAAAAATATTTTAAATTACATTGAGCTAGGTTACTCTACTGAGATTTCTATAGATCTTGCTCTGCATATAGAAAAAGCGACAATTAATTGTAATTTTAATTCTCCTGAAAATAACTATGGTGTTCTAAAAATAGCTATAGGTTTCGCACTAGAAAATAATATCTCGCTTCAATATCTTGAGGATGTGATTGAGTTACTCTCTGTTGATGCTAAAGAGGGTCTTGAAGATAAAGTTTGGCAATATTATCCAACTTCAGATGAAGAGAAATTATATGAAACAGGAAAAAGTATTCATGAAGATTGGTATCCTAATCATCAGTTGTATTTGTTTAATAAGGGCCAGAAGTTGTATTGTTATGTAGAGTTGTTTGGGGTGCTGCAAAAGTACGTTCTGTTGTCTTCAACTTATAGAGGGAAAGATGTATGCGAAAAATATATTCAAAAAATTATCCGTTGGGTATTTAACGAGGATGAATGGAAGCCTCGACGAATTGGTGATTGGCATGCATTAGCCCAGCAGTTTGATGTGCCTTTTGATTTGAAATCATTCAAGAAAATGGAAGATATGATTTTGCAGAGGGCAAGATCTATGTCCTATAAAATTGAGCCTGATTCACAAATTGAAAAAGTATCAAATTTGTTACAACAACTAGCGATATACACAATATCTGAAGTTAAAGGACATTTAATGGTGGATGCTTTACATAGCAAAGCCGAATTAGCAAAGAGCAATATGGAGTTCTCATTAGTTGACAAGCTTAAGTCAGATCCTCTGGTGGCATTTCAATTAATAAATAAAGATTTTAGCTTTTTTAGAATAGGAGAAGGCAGCTTGTGCTGCCCAACTGAATCTAAGCTTGTATCTGAGTCCGATAAGGTTAAATATCGCTCATATAAGGTCTTTGACTTCCTTAGTAGTCTAAAGGCAGGAAAAGATATAAGTTTTATTGCGTTGTAACGCGGCGTTAAGTGATACGGAGTAATTACGAGTGTACGAAGAATTGAAACAAGATTTTCAGAGTAAAGGGATACCTATTGATAAAGTTGACTTCTTTGATCACCCTAATTTCTTACGAGCTGAAAAATTAGACAATAGTTATTTAGTAAAGTTTGCCAGATTTGTTGCAGAACAATCATACTCTGAGGAGTATTTAGAAAAAGCAGAGAAAATCATCAATGATGTTTGTTCTGTACTAAGTTCAGAACTGATCGAGAACGGTCGAGAAGGTGCATGTGTTGATATTGCTGGTATTTTATCTCGAATATTAGAGCGTAAAGGTGTATGGAGCTGTTGCATAAAGGGTTCATCAACAATTGAATTTCCCACGAAATCAGGAGAAGAAACTACATATTTTTGGGCTGTAGACAATACGAATGTTGCAGCAGCCCACGCGTGGGTATTTGCACCACCTTTTTCAATTATCGATATTACGTTAAAGCAACAATCATATTCGGGAAAAAAGAAGCATTACATTCCTAATGTTATTTGCATTAAAGATGCTGAAACAGCGATTTCTGAAATAGAAGATATCATAAGCCCTGACGTGGTTTTGCAAATGAAAATGCAAGGAATGCCTGAAAGTCGGATGTTAGATTTTGTGAGCTCTCAGCTTAAAATTATTCAAGATAGTATCCCTGCAAAACTTGTTACGGTAAATGCTACAAGAATTAAGTATTCGCCAGTCGCAATATTCGCAACAGATGAAAGTTTGACAAAGATTAAAACAATGGAATTTGGTGGGTGTTCTCCATTCCAAATGTATAAGAAAAAAATCGAAAAGCAAATTTCTAAAATAACCTAGAAAATAAATTAATAGGAAGTAAAGAAGTTTTATGTTTTTGTTTCTTAATGTTTTTAAAAAAACTTCCCTGTTTATGGGATTGTACAAATATATGTATTTTACAGGAGGGTATGATGATAAGGGTACAGGATATTTCATTTCACCTAAGTGATGGTGATGTTATTTTTTCTCATTTAGTCGAACTGAGTATAGATAATTATGTTGGAGAGATTACGGAATCTTTTAGTAAAAATAGTATTCCTATGACTAAGGTTTATACTCGCTTGGGAAGTTCTGCAAAAAACACTTCTTGCGAAGCATTTTCGGATGTTTGTAATGCTATCGATCAAATATGTAAAAACCTGGGGCTAAATATTTTGGAAGTAAATAATCCCTGCAATTGCGAGTTAGTAGACAGTATTAATCAAACTACTATTTTAGGCGAGGAAATAATTATTAAGGTTAATGATTCAATATAAAATATTATAATAAGGTGCTTGAACGGAACTAGAATAGTTGGTTCAGCTTCGCTTCGTTACACACTGTAGTCAATGATTTTAGTCCATCTAGCGAGGCGTATGCCTCAAAGAACAAATTATGAATGAGTCACCAAGTATGGCAATAGAAGCACTTAAAATAATCACCGATTTTTTTTCGAACAACTCGTTTACATTTGTTACTCTTACTTTGCTGTTTATTTGTAGAGAAGCTATCTCAAATTTCATTTCTAGGCTTACTTCTTTTACATATAAAGCTGGGGAGTCGGAGGTTGGCATGCAGGCTGTTGCACCCAGTGAGGACAAGGAAAAGAATAGCGATTTGCGTACTGCAGATGAAAAGCCATCCCTAGAAAATAAAAAATTAAAAATAGAGAAGAAAGAAGAGAGTTGGTTGCCTGAGATGCACAAAGCATTTGAAGAAGGACGCTTAGAAGATGCCCAGGTCGCATTTAAAAAATATGCATTAGACGAAAAAAATGAAGTGCAGTTTGAAGAAAATAAAGCCTTTTATTTGTACCTTAGATTTGAAAAAGGCCAAGATAATTCTGCAATAGATGAGTTGGAGTATCTATCTCGGACAGGAAAAACAGAGGATTCTAAATTCAACACACTAATGTTGCTATCTTTCTGCCTTAGAGACGGTATGCAGTATCATAAAGAAGTTAAATTGTGGCGAACGACTATAGAGGAAGCAAAGTCGGAGTATTTAAAGACAAGAGCTATAGTCAATCTTGCATATGCTCTTAATAGAGAAGAGGACTCATCTATTGAAGCCAAGAGTCTTCTGACTGACTGCTTATTGACAGCAAAGGAAGATGTGCAAAAAGCGTTACTTTATGAAGCACTATCACAAGTAGAAAAGACTCTAGGGAATAAATCGCTCGCAATTTATTGTAAAGATAAATCTTTAGAATTTGATTTGAATAATCGAGACGAACTTTTTAATTCAGCTTATGCGGCAAGCGACGAAGATATTGATGAAATATCAATAAGCAATTACATAAAGCTTATCCGAATTGACGGAAATAATTCAACTGCTTTGAACAATCTTGGAGTTAGGGCTCAAGAGGCAGGATTGAAGATTAAGGCTATTGACCAATATAAGAAATCATCTAGGCAGAATAATACGCTGGCAATGGCGAATCAGGGTTATTTGCTACTAGGCGCAGGCTTTACTGACGAAGCGGAAAACATAGCTAAAAAAGCACTGATGGAAGAGGAGCCTCATCAGAATGTTCATAGCTTAATCACTGAGATTAACGAGAGAAAAGACAAGCAGAATAATGACTGGGACAAATTAAGTAAAAAAGCACTTGGTAGGCAAAAGATTATTCGTGAATATACCGAGCAATTTTATCTAGGCAGCCCGAAGTTACTCGAAGGTGAGTGGAGCATTGATGGCACTTATCCAATAACCACTAGGATAGACAATGACTTACTTCATGCTAACTGGGTTGAAACATCAACCGCATTGGCTGGGATAGAATGTACAGTAGGCCTTGTTGGTAAGATCTCTGGTTCTACTTTTGATGGAACATACACACGAAAAAGAAATGGAAGTAACCGAAATGCACTTCTAGGTCTGGGGGGGGATACAAGTCAGGATTGTATTGGCTATTTCTCCGAAAAAGACAGGGGAATTAAACTAGTGTCTAAAAATTTAAAGGATAACTTCAGCCTATTGTTATCTAAGAAGAAAGTCTAGAAAATCGCAGGCTGCGCGGAACGGATTTCGTTCCATCGACGCTAAAAATCGTCTAGCGCCGCGGGCGCGAGCCTTTTGGATTTTCGATGGAGTAGGTATGTTGTTCTTTTGGTTGGTTGTGGCGATTGAATTTCTTACTTGATAAATTAGTTTTCAGGTTCGCTTTAATATTTAAAACTTATGTGTTTTGTTAAATACCTTGTAATGGATGAATACATGTTACGTATATTGTTATTGGTAATTGGTGTTAGTTTTTTTATAAATGCAGAATCAAATAGTTCTGATGCTGTTTCGGATGAAGTGGAAGCTAGACTAGAAACTGATTTGTTAAAAATTAATAATGATATTTCAGAGTTTAATGACAACATTAGTCAACATGTTGATGACTATGAAAAACTAACTAAGTTAATTAAACTTTCAATTGAAGAAATCAATACTTCTTGGATTCAACTTCGAAGTGCATAACTTGAATGGATAGGAAGAGCGACCAGTCACCTGTAGGCTAATCGTTTTCCTCCTGCAAGAGATACAACGATGAGTGAAAACAAGCAACTGGTCTATGAGCAACGATGCCAGATTTACGCCCTAAAGAAAACTAAAATAAGCCAACAGAAGATCGCTGATATTGTCGGTGTAGATCAGTCAACGATTAGCCGAGAACTTAGTCGTAATACCGGTGCCAGGGGTTATCGTTTTGTCCAAGCACAAAATAGGGCAGAAAAACGTCGGCAAGAAGCCGTTAAGGCTACGAAAATGACTCCCAGGATGATCACCCTGGTAGAGTCAAAGCTACGAAAAAAATTAAGTCCTGAGCAGATCTCTGGCTGGTTATTAGAAGAGAAAGAAGAATTGCTTAGCCACGAAACAATTTACCAACACGTCTGGGCTGACAAGGCTGCCGGTGGAAATTTATATACAGAGCTTCGCCGTCGAGGAAAGGCTAATCAGCCTCGAGGTAAAAGTCAGGCTGGACGCGGTCATATCAAGAATCGCGTCAGTATCGACGAGCGGCCAAAGATAGTTGACGCTAAGGAGCGTATAGGCGATTGGGAAATTGATCTCGTTATAGGTAAGGGGCACAGCGGAGCGTTAGTAACAATCGTAGATAGAGCGACAAGCTTCACCGTGTCAAAGCGAATAAATAATAAAAAGGCACAGACGGTTACCGATGCAACGATTGATTTACTGAAGCCTTTTAAGGGAGCCGTGTTTACGATTACAGCAGATAACGGCAAAGAGTTTGCTTACCATGAACAAATGACAAAAGCGTTGGGAGCGCAGGTGTATTTTGCCGATCCCTACTGCTCATGGCAACGCGGTTTGAATGAAAACACGAATGGTTTACTACGCCAGTACTGGCCGAAGAACACGGACTTTAAAAAAGTATCGGCAAGAGAAGTAAAAGCCGTTATTGTGCAGTTAAATAAACGTCCCAGAAAGAAATTGGGATTTAAAACACCCAGAAGATTAATGCAAAATCACATGGCTGCAATTGCAGCTTAAACTGTTATGCACTTCGGTGTTGAATCTGCCCTTCGTTAAAAGATAAGGCGTTACAACAAGAAAATATTTTAGCTGCACTCGCTGATACTAGAGCTGTTAAGGATAGAGATGTCGATTTGTCCTTAAGTCTTGAGTCAGATTTTCTAGCTATTTTTTTAAATGCCATAACCGGTCTAGTTGTTGCGATTGGCTCTGTTCTAGTTACATTTTTTATTCTAAAAATGACTTTAGCCAAAGAAACTAAAGCTCAGATTATTGCTCTTGAGAGAAATCTTCGTGAAACTGTTAATGTTAGTAAAAATCAAATCGCAGCACAGCTAGAAATTGCTAATAAACAGAGTGAAGCATTTAAGGAAGAGCTTTCTTCAAAAATAACTATTTCTGATACCCAAGTAAGAACACAATTGAAGTTGGTCGGTGAGCAAAATGTAGCTGCTCATTTATTGAAAGTTGATGAGTTTAGGCAGATGTGGATAAATACTTTCAGAGAGGATATATCTGAACTTCTTAGAACATTAATTACATTGAAAGATTTTTACTCAGTTGAAGAGGATTTATTTATTTCATGGGATTCTCTAAAAAGAGCTGAGAGGAGTAGGATTGGTTACTATAGTAAGTTGGAGGCTGAAAGTCACAATGCCAACGATTTGGTTGGTAAGGTTCGAGCCAAACTAGCTATTGTAAATAATGCCGAATATAAATCTATAGTAGAGTATGAGGCGATCGCAAAGGATTATTTTGAACGAAATAAGAATGAATTTAAGGAATATAAAGAATTACATGCAGATATTGTTCAGAGAAAAACTAAAATATTGTTAATGTTTAATCCTAATGGAACTGATCTTGAGAATGACATAATTTTAAAGATCAACTCTATTCATCAATTGTTAATTCTAGGTAAACGTACGTTTTTTCCAAAAGGAAATGAGACTGAATTCGATATATTAATGAATGAACTTCAGATTTTAGTGCAAAAAATGTTAAAAATTGAATGGAATAGAGTTAGGCGACTTGAAGTAGTGAATTAGTCTGATTTAGAAATTCCCCACCCCATTCTTATGATAATTTTTTAGCCTATTATTAAAAACAATTCTCGCGCAACGATACGACACCCTAGTACTCGAAGCGCAACCTGACAGGCCAATCAAACATGAACAAATCAAAGCAACTATTCACCCACATCTCATCCGACGGTGAACTAACACTCAGTTTAAATGAAGTCGATGTTCCAAAACCTAAAGCCCACGAGATCGTGGTGAAAATGGAAGCATCGCCGATTAACCCGTCAGACA
>JBALXO010000120.1:0-9391 GCA_036960615.1 Cocleimonas sp.
TAATTCTGCTTCACGGGAGACATCTAATTTATTCATCCAAGCCAATAAGTGAATACCCGCGTTTGTGCCTTGCACTGTTACCTCATTACCAAAATGCTTATCAAGAGCTGAAATTAAAACATCATGTCGTTTGCTGTAAATTTTACGGCTGCGTTTGAGGTGTTTCGCAAATAGCGGTGAATCCATAAACTCAGCTAAAATCATTTGATTTAGTAAGGGACTATGCCGATCGGCACACCATTTTAAGGCGGTAAATGGCTCGATTAATGAATCAGGCAAAATCACATAACCTACCCGCATAACAGGTGATAATACTTTTGAGAAAGTACCAATGTAGATGGTTTGATCGTATTCATCTAAACCTTGAATAGATTCTATCGGAGGGCCTTGATAACGAAACTCACTATCGTAATCATCTTCGATAATAAAAGCGTTATGCTTATTTGCCCACTCCAACAAACGCAATCTACGTGGTAATGAAAGTACCCCACCAGTAGGAAACTGATGTGATGGAGTGGTATAGATTAAACGTGCATTCTCTGCTTTTTGCTTTATAAAATTGTCAGGATTCAAACCATTCTCATCGACTTCAGAACGAATAAGTTTAGCGCCAACATTAGTAAACACTTGGGTTGCTCCACGGTAAGCCGGATCTTCAATCAATACATCATCATTTTTTTTCAACAACATGCGAGCGATTAAATCTAAGGCTTGTTGTGAACCGTTTGTGATAACAATATTTTCAGCATGACAGCGGCAACCACGATTTTGTTGTGCATAACGTGCGATGATCTCACGTAAACTTTCTAAGCCCTCTGGTGGCTGGTAATTAGAATTAATAGAAGCTCTGCATTTTCGAGCAATACGATTAATATCTAATAACAGTTCATCACTAATATTCACAGGACCATACTGAAAGTTGATATCAACTTTAGTGTTTAAGTCTTTGTTTAAATCATAAGCTCGCCAGTGATTAAGCGACGTTTTTGCTACTTCAGTTAAAATAGGCTCGCGTTTAAGTTGTTTAGACTCTGATATAAATTGTTGAATCGCGTTTTCTGCAACAAAACTTCCAGAACCAAAACGAGTCTCGATATATCCCTCTGCATTTAACTGCTCGTAACAATTAACCACAATATTGCGTGAAATACCCAGTGTTTTCGATAGTTCGCGACTAGAAGGTAATTTTTCATCTGCTTGGTATTCACCTGAAATTATCGATTTTCGTAAATTATCATATAGATTTCGATAGAGTGTCGTTTTGCTATTAGCTGTATCGCTGAGTTTTATCACTTAATTTCACCTTAAAGTGGTTCCGTAAAAAATCATTAAATTGGATCTTTAAGTAAACCAATTATTGTTGATAATAAACCTGAAAACGACTACAGGTAAAGTGCCCTGTTATTTTTAAATACATTTAAGGTAGATTTAATGATTCCATTTGAGACACTGATACTTTTTCTTATTACTACTTTCGTCGTTGTAATTTCGCCCGGTCCAGCTGCAATTGCTGTAACAGCTGAATCTGCATCCAATGGATTTAAGCGATCTTTTTTAGTCATTTTGGGTATTGCTATAGCAAATGTTATTTTTTTCATCTTGTCAGCTACAGGAATAACAGCTCTCATGATCGCGTCACATACACTTTTCACTATAATTAAATGGGTGGGTGTTGCGTATCTTTTATATCTTGGTTTGAGTGCTATTTTTAGTCATGCAGGCCCTTTGAGTATTAATCCATCAAATAAAAAGAAAGTCAGTGGATATAAAGTATTTTTAAGAGGCTTTGTTTTAGAACTATCTAATCCTAAAGCACTTCTATACTTTTCTGCTTTGCTACCTCAATTTATTAACATATCAGACCCAATTTTTCCTCAGTTAACACTCCTATGCTTAATAACGATTTTTATAGATCTGTTCTGTTATTCCCTTTATGGGTATTTGGGAGCTAAATCAGTCAGTGTTGGAATAAGCCCTTCTATGATTAAATTAATAAATCGTACTGCGGGAGGTATGCTAATTTTTGCAGGTGTAAAAATGGCATCTGTTAAAAGTTAATAAATGTGGAAACACTTAAATGCGGCATCAATAAACGTGACTGATATTCGTTGTTTAGCATTGCGATATAATTCGATATATGAGAAATATTTATGTTCATACCTAAACCATTTGTAATCACTGATGAAAAAGAAATACACGCTTTTATTCAAGCGAATGCTTTCGGCCAGATTATCTCGAGCAAAGATGGGCGCTTACTTTCATCGCATATTCCTTTTCTAGTTTCTGATGATAAAACTAAGTTGATCGGTCACTTAGCAAAAGTGAATCCACAGACTCAGGATATTGAAGACCAGTCCGTATTGATTACATTACAAGGTGCACATGATTATATTTCACCTTCTTGGTATGAAGGTGCTGGTGTTCCTACATGGAACTATCAAGCAGTGCATATCTATGGCGAGTGCAAAACCTTCGATGATCCAGAGGCTCTAAAAGATGTGGTCGATACCCTAACAGCTAAATATGAGTCTAGTTTTGATGTGCCTTGGCAACCAAACTATAAAGCAGCGATGTTGGGAGCTATTGTTGGTTTTGAAGTGACTATTAGTGATATTCAAGCGAAGTATAAATTGAGTCAAAATAAGTCTGATCAAGATCGAAAACAAGTGATTGAAGAACTTGATAACCTAGGCTCTACTGAATTAGCGAAAGCAATGAAACGTGTTTAAATAGATTAAAAAGACACCCCGCACTTTTATGATGTTTTAAATTATATTTATTTAGAGGCTTTTAAATAATGGAAGAATACAAAAACGATTTAGGTCAGCCGATTGGTTTTCCAATATCTGATTGGCAGGCTTGTGAGCGTCCTCCACAAACAATAATGAGAGGCAATTACTGCCGTGTTGAAACGCTAGATATTGATAAACACGCTGAAGACCTTTACCAAGCTTTTGGCACAGATAAAGATCACAGTAATTGGACTTATTTAATGAAAGGTCCTTTTGAAGAATTTGCTGATTTTAAAGCATGGTTAATTGAATACGCTAGCAGCAATGATCCACATTTCCACACTGTGTTTGATTTAAAGACAGAAAAGCCCGTAGGTATAGCAACATTCATGCGAATAGAGCCTGTAATGGGGATTATTGAAGTGGGCAATATTCATTTTTCACCTTTAATGCAACGCACGCCCTTATCAACAGAAGCACTTTATTTGATGATGAAACGAGTATTTGACGAACTAGGCTATCGCCGTTATGAATGGAAATGCGACTCTTTAAATGCGCCTTCATGTAATGCTGCAAAACGCTTAGGCTTCACCCCCGAAGGTGTATTTAGACAGCTAATGATGTATAAAAGCCGCAATCGGGATACTGCTTGGTTTTCAATAATAGATAGCGAATGGCCTATATTAAAATCAATGTTTGAGGCTTGGTTAGCACCATCAAACTTTGACGCATCATGTAAGCAAATCAGTTCATTACAAAGCTTTAAAGGATAAAATATTATGAATATAAATGTTAGTCATCCAACAGACTCAGACAAGCAAGATTGGGAACAACTTTACCGTGGTTATGCCGAATTCTACAAAATGCCAATGGAACAAAACACCCTGGATACGGTTTGGTCTTGGATTCAGAACGAACACAAAGACTTTTTTGGGCTAATTGCTAAAGATGATAAAGGGCAGGCTTTAGGATTAATGCATTGTCGTGCAATGGCATCACCTCTTCGCGGAGCAGAAGTAGGTTTTCTTGATGACCTATTCGTCTCGCCTGAAGCGCGTGGCACAGAAGTGGTGGAAGCACTTTATGCAGAGTTGAATAACTTTGGTAATCAGCAAGGCTGGCCATTTATACGCTGGATAACGGCCGATAATAATTATCGAGCAAGAAATGTCTACGATAAAATTTCAGAAAAAACAGCGTGGGTAACTTATCAATTTGCAATGAAATAAACAAAGTTAAAAAAGACACCCCCTACTTTTTGCAGGTTTTGGGTGTCTGATCTCAATTAAAGTGTATTAGCTTTTACAGTAAAGCATCCTTCAATTTAGCGAAGTCTAATTGCTCTAAATACTGTTTTAATACCGCATCGTCTTCAAGCTTCTTACCTGTGACTTGTACTAATATCTGGCCTGCTAACACTAAGCTAATTTCAGTTTTATATTTATCTTTTTTAATCATGCCTCTCGCTTTTTTATATCGATAAGGTTTAGTATTTTTTTGGCCAGCCATCATCGCAGGATTTTTAAGCATCATCGTCATCATCTGCATCATAGGTGAATTTGCCATCACAGAAACTTTTACATTTTCACGGTCACGTTGAAATTCTTTACTCATCGTTGAACCGCCACCCATCATCGACATAGCTACTTGGTTGTCTCGACTATTGCCTTCTTTTTCTGTCCAACCTTCTAAAGGTTGTGGTAGAAGCTTTTCCATCTCATCTTGATTTAGCTGTTGTATTTGAGCAGTTACAAATTTTAATTCTTCAAGCGCAGTTTTATAATCTTTTTCATTATAGGCTTCTAAGCCTGCAGTTATTTGATCAGAAATTTCGTCTGCGAATACCGCTGTATTAAGCAATGAGCATAAAAAAATGGCTTTTAATATGATATTAATTTTCATCAGTTTTCCCTCTTGGTTTAATTTCATCATTCAATTAAAACATGTAAAAATCAGAAGCAATGTGACGAACTTCACATTTTTGATTTTTAAATTACAATTATTATCAGTTTCCTCAAACGATACATAAAATGAGATTAAGATAACAATGAATCAATTACTTACGAACACAAAGGATGCATAAGTTAAGATTTTACGATCTATATAATGAGATTTTAGATCATTGTAGACAGATAAATTGAGATTATTTTGCTATATCCGTATCAAACATGCACCAAAACAATTTTGAGATTTAAAAAGTAATATATTGGCAAATATTCCAGATATTATTCACGAATAGCTTTGAGTTGATGGCCTACTTGTACAATTGCATCCAATGCAGGAATCAATTTTTCTCCAAGTTCAGTTAGTTCATATTCCACCGATGGTGGCGACGTAGGACGAACATTTCGGTTCAACACTCCTCTATCCTTCAACTCCGACAGTCGAGCTGACAGCACCTTTGCAGAAATAGGTGGAATATCAACTCTCAGTTCATTAAAGCGTCGAGGACCTTCTCTTAAGCACCAGATAACGTTAGGGGCCCAAGCACCTGCAATGACCGTCATGCACTCAGTTAGCATGCATGGCTCTGGTGGTTTTGGGCTTTTATTGTGACGAACTTTCAAAGACATTCAAGTAACCAAGTAACTCAGGGGTAATCTATAATTAAAGTAACCTTAAGATACTAGGTTGTCAACAGTAACTTAATCGGTGATCATCAACATTCTGTTCAACAACTTAATAGGTGATTACAAATGAAACTATATTATAAACCCGGTGCTTGTTCATTAGCCTCTCATATCGTCTTAAACGAAATAGGGCATAACTTCGATTTAGATAAGACGGATACTGATAACAAGATAACCGAAACAGGGATCGATTATAAAGAGATAAACCCCAATGGCTATGTGCCATCACTTCTGACAGATAACGGAATGATCATTACGGAGAACCCAGCTATCTTGCAATACCTAGGTGACTTGGAGCCAAAAGCACATCTCGTTCCAGCAAATGGATCCATTGAACGTATCCGTCTACAAGAAATTCTCAACTTTATCTCATCAGAGTTACACAAAGCATATAGTCCATTCTTTTCAAGGGAAGAGCTTAGCTTATCCGCTAAAGAAAAAGCACAAACTGAAATCGCGCACCGAATAGGCTTTATAGAATCAAAGCTCTCGGATGGAAGAGAGTTTTTGCTGGGTTCAGATTTTACTGTTGCAGATGCATATGCTTTTGTAGTGATTAACTGGTCTAATTTTATTGATTTTAATTTAGAGCCTTGGCCTCTGGTACGTGATTATATTGAAAGAGTTCGCCAGCGCCCAGCTGTTATCAAATCAATGACCACAGAGGGATTAATAGAGGTAAGCAAAGCATCATGAGCGATTTTGAAGGTGTAAATAAGGTATTGAAAGCTTATTTTGATGCACTTTACTACTGCGACGAAGACAAGCTTGCGAAAGTTTTTCATCCAAAAGCAATATATGTAACTGCTGATGAAACACCAATGCTTTATCGGACGATGGGAGAATATTTTCCTATCGTGGTAGCACGAGAATCCGGTGCATCACGCGCAGAAACTCGACACGACATTGTCGATGGAATCGAGTTTGCTGGTGAAAACACCGCATTTTCTCGGGTTCGATGTTCGATAGGACAGAGACACTTCACAGACTTTTTGACACTTGTACGTTCAGAAAACCGCTGGCAAATTATGGCGAAAATCTTTCAAATAACTGAATTTAACCAATAGGAAATAAAATATGCCTTACATTAATATTAAAGTAACGCGCGAAGGCGTGAGTCAAGAACAGAAAGCCGAGCTGATTAGTGGTGTAACTAAACTACTGTCAGATGTTCTTAATAAAAACCCAGCTACGACATTTGTAGTGATTGATGAAGTAGAAATGGAAGACTGGGGGATTGGTGGATTACCAGTAGAAGAATACCGAAGGAAGCTTAGTGGTGAATAGCATCTTGATATCTGAATTTCATGGAGGTATTTGATAATGTCTAACTGGCTTTCTCATGCCGTGAGCCTGAGTTTAATAATGTTCATAGCAGGAATTGGAATTCCAATAATGGCTACGTTAAATTCAGGTTTAGGCGCACAACTGAAAAATCCTATTGCTGCGGCGTTTGTCTTATTTTTACTGGCTCTCGTTATTACAGCTGTTTTGATGTTTATGAATCCGTTGCCCTCCAATGACCAAATAATGGCAATACCTGCGCGTTATTACCTCGGTGGCTTTTTTGTAGCATTCTATGTTCTATCCATAACCTGGATTGCACCAAAGATAGGGTTAGGAAACGCAATATTTCTGGTGTTATTTGGACAAATAGTAGCTGCAGCAATTATCGATCACTATGGGCTACTGTACCTACCTAGAACTCTACTTACAGCTGATCGCTTTATGGGAATTGGGTTGATGGCTATAGGATTATACTTGGCAAGAAAACCACCAATTGATGTATGAACTATTCAAGTTAATAATTTATGATTGATAATGATACAGAACTACTGAAACACTATAGCCAAATTTTGTGTCGTTCATAATAACTTTCTAAAATTGGTAGTTATGTAGAATGTTTGAGAAATTAACTTAACTACGAAACAAAACATACTATGGAAAATCAAGATTACAAACACATAAAAATGATGACATTTGATGTTGTCGGAACGTTGATTGATTTTGAACAAGGTATAGTAAATTACTTTAAACAAATTGAATGTGAATCCACCAGAGAAGAAGTTCTTAAAGCATTTGGTGATGCAGAAGGTCTACAACAGATAGAATCACCTGAAATGCCTTTTACACAAATGCTTGTTCCTATTTATGATCGAATGGCCGAGAGTTTGAAGTTACCAATGAGTAAAGGAGAGGGCCTTCGAAACTCTATCGAAGATTGGCCTGCATTTCCAGACAGTGTTGCAGCACTCAAAAGGCTCAAGCAAAGGTTCAGATTAGTCGCAATGACTAATGCTGATAATTGGGCTTTAGGCCATATGGCAAAAACGCTTGAAAATCCGTTTGATGATACTGTGACTTGTGAAGATGTAGGTGTTAATAAACCTGACCCTCAGGTTTTTGCCTATTGTAGAGGAAGACAGAGCGTTCACGACATCGGATTGAATGAGACAATGCACGTGGCACAAAGTCAATATCATGACATTGGTATCTCTATGCAACTTGGCTATAAAACTTGCTGGATAGAAAGAAGAAAAGGACAAGAAGGATTTGGGGCAACACCTAACCCTGAAACAGTTACTGAGCCAGACTTGAATTTTGATACTTTAGGTGCATTCTCCGACTACATTGATCTACAGTTAAGTTCTTGAACAGAACATGCTATTCCTACTGAAACAGACTAGCCAATAGTGTTGCAAAACGCGTAAATTACAACCGTAAAAAAGCTCTAAGCAATCAGTTAGGGTTTTTTTTGGACTTGATTTGCACCAAAGCTGTAGTGTTTTGGTGCATTCACTTTTTTGAATGTATCAATACAATATCTAAACCTCATTATATGTGTCGCTCCACGAGTTTTTAAAGAGCAAAATTTTTTATTTAAATGGTAATTATCACAGTTTATTACTACATTTAAGGTAGTAAACAAGAGAGTGTCTGCATGTCATATCAATTAAATAACGTAGAACTATTAGCGCCTGAAGTTTGTGCTTTAAAAACGGTTTGGGATGATGGCAAACAATCTAAGTTCCATTATATTTGGTTACGTGATAATTGCCCTTCAAACTTCCACCCTGACACGCATGAACGAGTGTTTGATCTGCTTAGCATTAGTGATGATATTCATCCTACCAAAGTAGAGTTTGATAATGAAAGCCTTACTATTGACTGGTCTGAAGGCTCTGAAGAGAACATGCATCAAAGTATTTTCCCTTTGGAATGGCTCTATCAGAACGCTTACTCTGGTGACCTAAAAAAAGATAAGCGTACTAATTATGAAAGCTGGGCGGGTGATTTTGCTGATCGTATTCCACGAGTTGAGTATGCCGAAATCATGAATCATGATTCAGCCTTACTGACATGGATGAAACAGCTTGATATGTTCGGCATCACCATCGTAAAAAATACGCCTAAAACAGAAGAAGCTGTGTCAGAAATAGCAAAACGTATCAGTTTTTTACGGCAGACAAACTTTGGCGTCACTTTTGATGTTGTCTCGACACCAAAACCGATTAATCTTGCTTACACCTCAATGGCATTACCTTTGCATACTGACTTACCCAACCAAGAGGTTCCTCCGGGAATTCAATTTCTTCATTGTTTAGAGAATGAAAGCGAAGGTGGTGAATCTATATATGTTGACAGCCTTCGAGTGTTAGAAGATATGCGCAAAGAAGAACCAGAAAAATTTCAGTTGCTTGCAGATACTGCCATTCCGTTTCGCTTTCACGATACTGAATGCGATTTACGCCATCATCATTCAATGATTAATTTGGATAGTTTCGGTAATATCGTCGAAATAAAATACAACGCGCATCTCGCCGATATTTTTGATATATCAGAAGACATAATGCACGGCTTCTACCTTGCCTACCGTGATTTGATGAGGCGTTTTAAAGGTCCAGAATATAAAATTAAATTAAAACTCGAAGGAGGTGATATGGCAGTATTTGATAATCGTCGAGTGATGCACGGTCGTGCCGAGTTTAAGCCGAATACAGGGCGTCGCCATTTACGCGGTTGTTACGT
>JBALXO010000121.1:0-5484 GCA_036960615.1 Cocleimonas sp.
AGGTTACGTATTAAAACCTTTCCTGAGGTAATCATGCGTTTGGTGCGATATAAGTCAGGATGTTTCTGACTGTCTTCGTAACGCAGTGGGTCAGCTGTTGTTGCACTAACAAACCAAGAGGCTTCTGGGCGTGGTTCACCTAGCAATTTTTTTAGCGCATGCGTTGTAATGCCTAGGGCCTCAGCCGCAGCATTGTAGGTGCAACGCGTTTGTACTTCGTTTATGTAATCAAATACCAATGTAAATTTTTCTTGCACTTCTAGATGCTCCTTTAGAATTTCGAATCCCATTGTTTATTATGGTTTTTTAGTTATTAGAAAACTTTCATTTAGCTGTCTAAATGTAGTTTTCTAAATGTAATTAACTATAGAGTTTACCCCATAGCTCACATTTTATCTTTTCAGAAGATAAAAGGGTTAAGTATAAACCAACAAGCTACATAACTGACTAAAAAGTAGGGTGTGTCTTTATTTAATAAAATAATAGTTATATGGGGCTATTTCTTTATAGTTTTTGCCATCTCTAAAGAAGCCTCTAATATGGGTATTTTGGTATTAGATTCATTCGCATGATGATGAAAAAGTTTCACGTCAAATTCAATATCCCAATGTTTATCTCCTGCTCTACAAAGTCTACCGCTTTCAAAGTCAAACTGGACAATTGACTCAGGCAGCCAGGCCAAACCAAGACCCCCTCTTACCATCGACTTTAAAGTATGCGAGTAAGTATTTTCATAACGACGTGAAAGAAAGCAAGTATGCGATATATCCTGAACTAATTGATCCACAGCTTGGCCAAAGATCGACTCATGTTCATAAGCAACGTAGGGTAAAGGCGCCATAGCACTACCAGGTAAGTTATGCGTGGCTTTGTTATTCTGATCTGGAATAGTCACAGGAATAAGTGAGTCTTTACCCACAGTAATACTAGAGAACTGATTTTGGGCGATGGGTAGATTCAACATGTCATGACCATAACAAAATAGATAATCTACTTTGCCCTGAGTGAATAATTCAACGCAATCGTCAAGTTTTTCGGAGATTAATCGAATATAAATATTGCCAAATTTTTCTTCCAAACGTTTCGCCCAGTCTAGGAAAATAGTTTCTGCAATAGTGTTTGGCGCTGCTACTGAAATTTCCAATTCTTGACTGCTATATATAGCGTGTATTGCTTCACGTGCATTATATAAACGACTTAATATTGCTTCGGCTTCAGAAATAAAAATTCGGCCTTCTAATGTGAGGTTGAAATTTTTACTATCTCGATTGATCAATTTAGTATCTAACCAATGTTCAAGCGCCTTGATGCGTCGACTTAAAGCCGACTGGGTGATAAATCGTTCTCTTGAAGCAGCTGTAAAATTTTCTAATCTTGCTAAACAGACGAAATCTTCAAGTAATTTAATGTCCATTTTTTTGTGCTTAGCCTTTTATATCAGTGAATTTACTGGAACTATTCCGAAATGGAATACTAACAGTCTAAATTAACATTGGTCAAATTTCTTAGAATGACTACAGTAAGTACAGGACATAAATATTACTTTGACAGAAATATTAATGTTTTTACAACAAAATAATTGATGGAGTGAAGAATGAATAAAACTATTTTAAGCGTAACTTTAGGTGTTGCAGTAAGTTTGACATCGTTATCAGCAGTAGCTGCTGAGAAAGTTAAAATTGGTGTGCCGTCTTGGACAGGTGCTCAAGCAATTGCACATCTGTTAGCCGCAGTTGTCACAGAAAAAATTGGTGGTGAAGCAGAGTTAGTTCCTGGTAATAATGCCACTATTTTCCAAGGTATGGATCAGGGTAAAGGTGATATTGATGTGCATCCAGATGTTTGGTTACCTAATCAACAGAGTTTCACTAAGAAATATGTGGATGGAGCAGGTACTGTTGAGCTAAGTCAGAACCCATATCAAGGTAATCAGGGTTTTTGTGTTCCATCAAAATTTGCTGAGGATAACAAAATCACGGATATTGCTGATTTAGGGCGTCCTGATGTAGCGATGAAAATGGATAGCAATGACAATGGCAAAGGTGAATTGTGGATTGGTGCTCCGGGTTGGGCTTCTGCTAATGTGAACGAAGTTAAAGTACGTGATTATGATTTAATGTCATTCATTGAGCCAATTCGAGCAGATGAAAGTGTAAAAACTGCAAGAATTAAGGATGCAGTTGCGAAAGATGAAGGTTATGCATTCTACTGTTATAAGCCTCATGCGGTTTGGTATATGTTTGATGTGAAAATGTTGACAGAGCCGAAATTCGATGCAGCTAAGTACAAGATGGTACAGCCTTCAGATTCTCCTGATTGGTTCAAGGAATCTTCAGTTGCTACAAAAGATGCACTTAAGAATGTTCAGATTGCATGGTCAAAATCTTTAAAAGAAAGATCTCCTGCGATTGCTGAGTTCTTTGGACGTTTCTCTCTAAAAGCAGATGATGTTAGTAGCTTTGCTTATGAGATTTCAGGCAAGGGTCGTGATGCTGGTGAAGTTGCTAAGGAGTGGATCGAAAAAAACCCTGCTCGTGTAGATGCTTGGCTAGGTCTTTAATTTTTCTAGCTAGTTAAAAACCTCAAGGACTTTTCTATTAAGAAAAGTCTTTAAAATAAGAAACTTTAAAAAGTCTTTAAAATATTCTCCTCCTTACCCCTCCTCATTTAAAGGAGGGGGCTTTTAATGAATTAATTAATAGCCTCAATCGTTATATACGATGGAGTAGAGATAAATGCTGGGTTTTTTATGAACAATTCTTTTCACTTCAATTCAGGTCTTTATTAGATGTCAAATTCTTCAAAAGCAGTCTCTGAAGATGTTTCTATAGAAATATCTAATGTTTGGAAAATATTTGGTGAGCGCGCCGATGAAGCGCTACAGGCAATAAAAGAAGAAGGACTCAGTAAGTCCGAAGTCTTAGATAAATATAATGCCGTTGTTGGTGTCGCTGATGTCAGTTTTAACATTAAGCGAGGTGAAATTTTTTGTGTGATGGGTTTATCCGGTAGTGGTAAATCCACATTGGTAAGACATTTTAATCGTTTACTTGAACCTACAGCTGGAAAGGTTGTAATTGACGGTCTTGATGTAACAAGCCTAGGACCAAAAGAGTTAAGAGATTTCCGTAATGAAAAAATTAGTATGGTGTTTCAGAACTTTGCCTTATTACCACACCGCTCGGTGCTTGATAATGTGGCAATGCCGTTGGAAATCAGAAATATAAATAAAAGTGAGCGCTTACGAAGAGCGGCTCATATGTTGAAAATAGTAGAACTGGATGCGTGGGGAAATAAGTTTGCGCATGAACTGTCAGGCGGAATGCAACAGCGTGTAGGTCTTGCTCGTGCTTTAGCTGCCGATCCTGATGTTTTATTGATGGATGAGCCATTTAGTGCGCTCGACCCCTTAATACGACGCCAGTTACAAGATGAATTTATTAAACTATCTGCAGTACTAAATAAAACTACCGTTTTTATTACTCACGATTTAGATGAGGCTGTGCGCGTTGGAGATCGTATTGCGATTATGCGCGATGGCCGTCTAATACAAGTAGGTACGGCAGAAGATATTGTGATGAATCCAGCCGATGATTATGTGGCCGATTTTGTTGCGGGTATTTCGCGACTTAAGATAGTAAAGGCACATGCGATAATGAAACCTTTGCAAAGCTATATTCAAGAAAATGGTGAAATTCCAGATAATGCGCCTCAGGTGAACGAAGATGCTTCGCTGAGCGAATTGATCCAATTGGCGATAGATACCGATGCGCCCATTGTAGTGCAGAATAATGGTCAGCAGGTAGGTGTGATAAACCGTGCTGATATTTTACAGACAGTTATAGAAGGAGCAGAAACATCATGAGTATGAGTGATATTCAAACCAGTGATGAGCTTCTTCGCGGAAGTAGCGATGAATACGCGAAAGAGCGCGAAGCACAAATTCCTGAATTCGTTAAAACAAACCCTGATTATTACCTTAAGCAGTTTAGAAAAATTGGTGCTAATTCATCTTTTACTTGGACTTTCAATCTATGGGCAGGAATATTAGGGCCGGTATGGTTTTGTGCCCGCAGTATGTGGAATTGGGGCCTAAGTTTTCTACTGTTAGAAATTTTTGCGATTGTACAAATTATACGTGGCTTATTCGGTGATATTGCATCTGGCGCTTGGGAACGGATTGGTAAAATTGAAGGTACCTTGGAATTAAGGCGTGAACAACTGGCTTCAGCGATTGAAAATAATACCGATAAAATAGATGTGTACAAACGTACCGTTGAATCACTCGAAAACTCAATTGGGGGTATTCGAGAAGAAGCTGTGCAACTTGAAAGTACCGGTTTTAGCATCGCTATGACGGGTTTAGGTGTGTTGTTATTGATTAAACTTGTGCAGGCATTGATCGGTAATACACTGCTAGAAAAGCGTTTCTCCGATTGGCTATCAGATCCACAGTTGTCCATAGGCATGACTCAAAAACATATCGGCTTATCGATCGGTTTTGTATTACTGACCATACTAGCGACAGTCACTCATTATACTTTCCCAGGAGTTTTTCCATGGTTGATAGAATTTCCTACAAAAGCAGGTATTCGTTTAACCAGTATTCAATGGGTTGAAGATTTCTTTGCTTATGCGGTGAAAAATGGAGAAGTCTTTTTTGATTTTATTACCTATGGTATCCGTTTTATATTAGATGGTATGGAGCTTATTTTAGTGCAAACGCCTTGGATGGTTATTGCCAGCTTTATTATCTTATTGACTTGGTTATCGGCAGGTACTCGAGCGGCTATTTTCTCAGGAGCTTTTCTAACTTATATGGGTTTATTGGGTTTTTGGGATAAAGCTATGACTACTTTAGCCCTTTTAGGAACAGCCGCTGTTCTATCCATTATCATAGGAATTCCCTTAGGTATGTTTTGTGCCCGGCGAGAACGTTTCTATTCGGTAATCCGCCCGATAATGGACTTTATGCAAACCATGCCCGCATTCGTTTTTATGATTCCTGTGATTGCATTTTTTGGAACAGGTAAACCGGCAGCCGTAGTAACTACCATGATTTTTGGAGGAACACCTGTGGTTCGTCTTACCGTATTAGGCCTTCGTGGTGTACCTGAAAATGTCAGAGAAGCTGCAATTTCATTCGGTGCGAGTAAATGGTATTTAATGACAAAGGTAGATTTACCCTTGGCAGCTCCATCGATACGAGCAGGCATTAATCAAACCATTATGCTGAGTCTCGCGATGGTAGTGGTTGCATCATTGATTGGTGCTAAAGGCTTAGGTGAAGATGTATTAGAAGCGCTGCAATATGCGAACGTAGGACAGGGAATTCTTGCAGGCTTTGCGATTCTATTCTGTGCCATGATCCTCGACCGAATTGTACAGGGCGACCGTAAATAACATGAGTATCAATCACTCAAAAATTCAAAATGAAAAACCAGCATTAGTGTTAGTCCACGGCTACCTCGGTGGCAGTTTACA
>JBALXO010000121.1:5584-9233 GCA_036960615.1 Cocleimonas sp.
CCTTAAGTAAAATTGAATCACCCACCTTGGTTCTGTGGGGTGACAGAGATCAATCGTATCAATGGGCACTGCCTGAAGAGTTATGGAATAAGATACCTGAGGCAAGTTTGAGTGTGGTATCCGGTTGTTCTCATGCCGTGCATCTTGAAAAACCAGCGCTGTTTAATACTATTTTACACGATTTTTTGGTGGATTAAATTAGTTAGAATATGCAAAAAGGTGGGGGGTGTCTTTACTAAATAGACAATCTCTTCCGTATTAATGAAAAGTTAAAACAGAGAAAATAACGTTAAATCAGTGTATTAAGTCTTTTAATTCAAGCATTGAATCAATCACGATATCAGGTTGTGAGTCTCGAATATCATCGCCGTGATTATAGCCATAAGACATGCAGATGATATTGAATCCAGCAGCGCGGGCTGCTTTTACATCTGTGGTCGAATCACCCATCATTAAGGATTTTTGCGGAGCACAGCCCAGTTCTTTAGCGCCATATAACAACGGTAGTGGATCGGGTTTCTTTTTCGCTAAGTTATCGCCGCTGATAACTATTTCGAAGTCATCAATTAAACCGAGATCTCGTAAAATAGGGAGGGTGAATCGTTCATCTTTGTTGGTGATGCAGCCAATTTTTAAGCCTCTTTCCCGTTTTAATTTTTGTAAGTAATCTAAGCCTTCACGAACGCCGGGATATAAGACACTTCGTTTTGAGGTGTTATCAGCATAGAACGCTCGAAAGATGGGCATGGCTGTTTCGAATAAGGCTTCGTCATGGTCGGCATTTAAGTCATTCGCGATGGCGCGTTGTACTATTCTTATAACTCCATTCCCGATCCAGTTTCGAGCCGCTGTTTCGCCACGTGCAGGTAAACCGATCTGTTTCATGGTTTCATCGAGACACCAAGAGATATCGGGTATTGAGTCTACTAAAGTACCATCGAGATCGATCATGATGAGTTCAGGTGAGAACTTTGATTGCTTGTTTGACTTTATGGGTGAGGGCATGATGTATTGCGGGAATTACCAATGAATAACAGGATATCAGCTAATAAAAAACATCGCCCCACTATTCAATGGTTTTAAGTGTTTATAATATTCAAGTGCTTAAATCTTAGCTGCGGCGAGCTGATCTCGAAATTTTCCGCAGATACTGTTGTAATGGTTTGCATCATCTGTATTCGCCGCACCAAAGATAGCAGAGCCTGCTACGAACATATCCGCACCTGCTTCTTTTATTTCTTTGATATTACTATCTTTAACGCCACCATCGACTTCGAGGCGAATGTCATAGCCAGAATCATCAATGAGTTTGCGTACTTGTTTAAGCTTAGTAAGCGTTGAAGGAATAAAACTCTGGCCACCGAAGCCTGGGTTTACTGACATCAACAAGATTAAATCTACCTTGTCCATGACGTACTCGAGCACATCTAATGATGTTGCTGGATTAAATACTAAACCCGCCTTACAACCCTGTTCACGAATCAATTGTAAAGTACGGTCAATATGTTCTGAAGCTTCTGGGTGAAATGAGATATACGTCGCGCCCGCTTTAGCAAAATCAGGAATAATCCGATCAACAGGCTTAACCATTAAATGTACATCAATATCGGCAGTAACGCCGTGCTTGCGCAATGCTTCACAGACTAAAGGACCAATCGTTAGATTTGGCACGTAGTGATTATCCATCACATCAAAATGCACCACATCGGCACCTGATTTAATCACGTTGTCGACTTCTTCTCCTAAGCGGGCAAAGTCAGCGGAAAGAATTGAGGGGGCGATTAAGTCTGTTTTGCGAGCCATTTTGTATCCTAAAGATAAAACTGAATACGCATAACTTTACCTGAAATAAGGTGTAAATGATAAACCCTTTTTTGTAAGTTATTATTTAGCCTAACTTAAATTTATATGGGAAATTTTTAAAAATGAGAGGGTAAATATAACAAGGCAGCGAGAATACTGCCGTGTATGAAACTGTTCGTATAAAGCGCTTCTAAAATAAGAATTGATTAAATTTTAGATGAGTTAGAAACCATGTAATCGACTGTGGCTTTAATGACCTCATCAGACAGAGACGTTTGCCCACCTTTAGCTGGCATAGCGCCTTTGCCATTAATTGCTGATGTATATAATGCAGCTTTACCTTTGGCTATCCTACGAGCCCAAGCCGTGCTGTCACCAAATTCTGGAGAGCCAGCAGCGCCGCTTGCATGACAGGCAGAACAGACTTGCTCATAGGTCTTTTTGCCTGTTTTATTATCGGCAAAAGCGATACTAGAGCTTGCAGTTAAAACGATCGCAAGCAAAGATGTGTTTAATATTTTCGACATGATAAAATCTCTTAGCGTACAAAAAATATGTAATGCTTTTAATACTTATTTGAGCTCTAGTATACATTCTGCTACGAATAGTTCTATTTCTATAAAAACACGGTTTATATTCTGAATATAAGCGTCTTAATTTACCCATTGATGAGCATGCAAGAACCTTCCTTAATTCCTATTAATGAAATCAACTTTGATCGTATTGAGGCTCAGGGTATACGACTGAATATGGCTCGAGCAGATCAAATTCATGATCTTGCCAGTGGTAACAAAATATACAAGTTACGCCCCATTATTGAGTTTGCTAAAGCTAATAATTTCAAACAGATATTGAGTTTTGGTGGTGCATATTCTAATCATATTCATGCGCTCGCTTTGCTGGCACAGCAACATAATATCGAATCAGTTGCTATAATTCGTGGTGAAGCGAAGTACGCTGAAAACCCTACACTTAGTGATGCTCAAGATGCTGGAATGACATTAGAGTTTGTGTGTCGAGAAGAGTACAAACAACGAAACAATCAGGATTATTTAGCACAGCTTCAAAAGCGTTTCCCTTTGGCTTTAATTATTCCTGAAGGCGGCAGTAGCCAACTCGCGATTAAAGGCTGTGCCCAAATGGCAAAAGATATTAATCAGGGTTCAAGTAACAGTTTTGAGAGTAATACTTTGGCTATCGCAAGTGGCACGGGTGCAACCGCCGCAGGTCTTGTTTGTGGTCTGGCTGATAATCAAAGGTTAATCGCTTATTCGGTACTAAAAGATGAAAGTCTAAAATCACGCATTGATGATTTTATCAGCGTTGAAAATAGTACACATCATGATCATTATGAGATTCAAAACGCAGACTTCGGTGGTTACGCTAAGTTTGATAAACCCTTATTAGACTTTATCCTTAGCTGGTTAGACCAAACGGGTATTTTACTCGATCCAATATACACCAGTAAATTATGCCGTCGTGTTATTCAGCAGATTGAAGCTGGGGAATTTCTAAAGGGACAATCGATTACACTGATCCATAGCGGTGGCTTACAAGGCTGGCGCGGAATGCAGCAACGAGTAGAAAAGTTATCAGGAGAAAGTGCTTGGATGACTATTAATTCATACTTGAAAACTAACAAGACTAGCATTACGAGATAGTTGCTAGAAAGCCCTTAAAAGGTAGGGGGTGTCTTTTAATCGCTATTCATTTGTTCTTTTCTTTAATTATTGTTCAAGACCATCTGTCACCAACATCAAGCATTTGATACAGCAATATAAAATGTATTTTTTCATATTGTCTAAGCTATAGAGGTAATAGGAATAAAACGGAATTTATACTATGA
>JBALXO010000122.1:0-9202 GCA_036960615.1 Cocleimonas sp.
ATACAATCAAACAATTCTTGTCCGCGCATCTCGCCTTGATTCACTGCATACATGGGTAAGTTATTTTGGCCTGCCCAACGCGGGAAACGAAAGCCTGAAAACACCTTGAGTGAACTACCGATAACTAATATACAGTCTGATTCAGCTAAAGTGCTAAACGCTTTTTCTACTCTTGGTTTGGGTACAAGTCCGCCGAAGAACACTACATTTGGCATTAATACGCCGCTGCAATTTGTGCATGTTGGAATGCTGATTGTAGACATGTCGAAATCTTCTACATTCGCATCTCCATCGGGCATTATGGTCGCTTTATATTGATCTAATTCGGGGTTATTTTTAATTAATTTAGATTGAAAGTGAGCGCGCTTACTTATTTCGTCACAATCTAGACATTTAATTTCACTCAATCGGCCATGTAAATCAATTACGTCCTTTGTACCTGCAATATTGTGTAAGCCATCAACATTTTGCGTCACTATTTGAGATACTTTGCCTGTGTTTTGAAGCGCAGTGATGGCATGATGAGTCGCATTCGGTTTGGCTTTGCCAGTGAGTTTCCAGCCAACCATGCTTCGTGCCCAATAACGTTGACGGTAGGATTCGTGATTAATGAAATCATTATGCTGAATGGGATTTGCTGATTTCCATTCACCTTTATCATCGCGGTAAGTGGGGATACCTGAAGGAGCACTAATGCCTGCGCCTGTTAAAATCCAAATCTTACTTTTATTCTGTAGTGCTGAAATAAATGGTTCTAGTTTGTTTGATAAATTTTTAGTAGATTTTGAAATAGGCATTAGGTAAGTATAGCTACTATTCGATTCTTTATAAAAATAGAATAAAATTTGTGCTAGAAATATTATTCTGTTTTATAGTTAAGGTATTAAATTCAAATTTATTAATGGAGTAATTAATGATCGAAAGAATGCATAGTGGCGAACGCGCCTCAAAAATTGTCAAACACAACGGTACTATCTATTTATCGGGTCAGGTAGGTGATGCTGAAAATGATATTCAAGGACAAACTACCGATTGCCTTAATAAAATTGAAGCTTTATTAACTGAAGCTGGTTCAGGTACAGATAAGATTTTACAGGCAACTGTTTGGTTAGCGGATATGGATGACTTTGCTGCAATGAATGAAATATGGAATGCTTGGCTGCCAGTCGAGCATGCACCTGCTAGAGCCTGCGGTGAAGCTAAGTTAGCTAGAAAAGAATTGTTGGTTGAAATTCTTATTACTGCGGCTTATGACACTGAGTATAATTATTAGATTGTGCTGATTTGAAAAGTGGCAAAAAGGTAGTTCCTCTTTAGACTCCCTAGGAATCAAAGAGGTAGTAGAATAATTGCCGTAAGGGAATATCCGGGAAGATCGAAACAACGCATTGAATATAATCTAAAAGACACCCCCCACCTTTTTGCCACTTTTGCTTCTATTTAAGCTTCTTTAAGTAATAACCGTCGGTTCATCTCTGCCGGTGAAGTCAACGACATTCGCTAGTAATTCGGCAGTTTCAATCAAATCATAAAGTGCTTCTTGCGTTTCAAGGTCATGCTCTTTGATATCTTCAACATATCTTTCAATATATAACCGTAAGGTCGCACCACCTGTACCTGTTCCTGAAAGACGGAAGATAATACGAGCGCCATCATCAAATAAAATGCGAAGGCCTTGATTTTCGCTAACGCTATCATCAACTGGATCTTCATAGGAAAAATTATCGGCGATAGTAATGGTTCGGTTATTAAAAACACGTCCTACTAAAGAACTAAGATTTGACTGCAAATTATCTATTAAGTTGTTGGCATCATTGCTTGGGATATTTTCATAATCATGGCGCGTATAGTAGTTTCGACCATACTCAGCCCAATGCTCACGTAGGATATCTTCAACGCTTTGTTGGCGCTCTGCAAGTATATTTAACCAACATAAAACTGCCCACAAGCCATCCTTTTCGCGGACGTGGTCTGAGCCAGTGCCGAAGCTTTCTTCACCACATAGGGTTATGCGACCATCATCTAATAAATTACCAAAGAACTTCCAGCCCGTAGGTGTTTCGTAACAAGGTATATTGAGTTTTTTAGCGACTCTATCTGGTGCTTGGCTGGTTGGCATGGATCGACCAATGCCTTTTAAACCATCTTTGTAAGCAGGTATTAGATGTGCGTTTGCTGCAATCACTGCTAACGAATCACTTGGGGTTACAAAAAAGTAATCACCCATAATCATATTACGATCGCCATCACCATCAGATGCTGCACCAAAATTCGGCGTGCTTCCAGTTTCTTTAACGTCGTACATGCGTTCAACAAGTTGTTTAGCATGGACTAAATTAGGGTCAGGGTGTCCGCCACCAAAATTTGGTAGGCTTTCTCCGCGAATCACTGAGCCTTCTTCAGCGCCTAATGTTTGTTCGAGTATTTTCTTCGCATAAGGGCCAGTGACAGCATACATTGAGTCGAAACAGATACTAAAGTCAGGTGATTTGAGTAATGTACTAATCTTCTCAAAGTCGAAAAGCTCTGCCATCAATACTGCATAATCATCTACAGAATCGATAATTTCAATCTGCATTCTTTCGAGAGTGTAAGAGCCAATTAGGTCTAGAGGAATGCCCTTAACACCAGCAATGTTATATTGCGCAATTATTTTGGATTCTTCAAATACTGCATTGGTAAACTCTTCAGGAGCAGGGCCACCATTGCTGATGTTGTATTTGATCCCGAAGTCTCCATCCATACCACCGGGGTTATGGCTGGCAGACAATATAATGCCTCCAAGTGCTTGGTGCTTTCTGATCAAATGGGATACTGCAGGTGTAGAAAATATTCCACCTTGCCCAAGAATTATTTTAGAGACACCGTTTGCTGCGGCCATGCGCAGGATGATTTGGATTGCTTCACGGTTATAGAATCTACCGTCTCCACCTAAAATGAGTGTCGATCCACCAAGTTCTTTTAAGCAATTGAAAATTGACTGTACAAAATTTTGGAGATAGTCGGTTTGCTTAAAAGTAGTAACTTTTTTACGCAAACCAGAAGTACCTGGTTTTTGATCAGTGAATGCTTGCGTTTTTACTGGCTGAATTTTGATTGGTTTGCTGTAGTACATAATGGCTTATGGTAAAATTAAACAATGGAAGTAAAAAACGATAAATCCAATTCGGCTAATGCAATTGCGTTCAATCCCCGACCGCATTCATTCGCTGCATTAATGGATATGTATGAAGCGAATTATATACGTCTTAGACTCTTTTGTGGGGATATTCGACAGCTGCCTGATGAATCAATATCAACCATTACCGATGGCGTACCTGTAAGATTAAAAGTTATCGAAAGATCAAGCCATACAACCTTGCTAATGTTGACCTACTTGTTTGAAGATGATGAGAGGCGCCCCGATTTGAAAATTCAGATATACCATGATTCACGTCAAGCCGATGTGGTTAGCCGCAATTGTAGAATCACTGGTCAAGACATGCGCCTCTGGGAAACGGAGCTAGACAGCATGTTAGTTTGTCGTTGGCGTTTGAATCGTTTTTTACACAAGTGGCTCGGTTATTTAGAGTATCAAGGACATTCTTTCATTAATAAAAAAGATTAAAAATAATATACCCTAGTAAAATACTAGGTTTATTGTACAATTAATGTATATGTTTTTGTGGACAAGTTGTATTAAAAGTATACACTCAATACTTGGAAGAACAGTATTGAGGTTACACAATGAAACTATCAACCAAAGGCCGCTATGCGGTAACAGCAATGATGGACTTGGCTTTACATGATAATGAAGGTCCGGTTACATTGTCTGATATTTCTAGTTGCCAAGGTATTTCGCTGTCATATTTAGAGCAGTTATTTTCATTGCTGCGACAGTCAGGTCTTGTACAGGGTGTACGTGGACCTGGAGGCGGATATCGTTTAGGTAAGCCGCCAGGACAAATAAGTGTTGCGGATATTATTTTGGCTGTAGACGAATCTCTGGATAGCACAAATTGTAAAGGTCATTTAGATTGTAATAAAGGTGAACGCTGTTTAACGCATCACTTATGGAATGATTTAAGTGAGCAGCTATTGACATTTTTGAGTGCGATCACACTATCCGAGTTTATTAAGAATCCGGAAGTTAAGAAGATTTCAGTTAGACTGGATGGCACAGCACACCGTATTTCAACTATGTTTCCTGTGACAGAAAATTATAATAGCTAAGTTAGGTAATATATTACTCAATTTAACCTTTAATTAATGTTCCTATACCTTCATTGGTAAGCAGTTCGAGTAAAACTGCATGAGGAACTCTGCCATCGATAATGCAGGCAGATTCAGTGCCTGCATCAACAGCATCTAAAGCACATTGGATTTTAGGTAACATACCACCTTTAATGGTTCCATCCTCAGTGAGTTTTTTAACACTATCCTTATCCAATCCTGTTAATAAAGACCCTTGTTTATCTAATACGCCAGAGGTATTAGTCAAAAGTAATAACCTTTCTGCGCCTAATATAGCTGCAATTTCACCAGCCACAACATCAGCATTTATATTATAGGATTCGCCATTCTCTCCAACACCAATTGGAGCTATTACAGGAATAAACTTCTCGCTATCGAGTAATTTAACGATGCCTGGATTGATTTTTTTAACAGTCCCAACTTGACCTAAATCTACTGATTCAGATGTAGTGTTAGTTAAGTTAAGTTTTTCAGCAATAATCAAATTACCATCTTTACCCGTCAAGCCTACTGCTCTGCCACCAGCTTGATTGATATTGTTTACGATCTGTTTATTGACCAAACCGCCTAAAACCATTTCGACGACATCCATAGTTTCACCGTCTGTTACTCGCATACCTTCAATGAATTTACTTTCTTTACCAATTTTTTCTAACAGGCTGCCAATTTGTGGACCACCACCATGAACAATTACAGGGTTAATTCCGATTTGTTTTAACAATACGACGTCATGAGCGAAATTCTTTTTAAGCTCTTCATCAGTCATAGCATTACCACCATATTTAATCACGATAGTTTTACCGGAATAGCGCTGAATATAGGGTAAGGCTTCGGTTAAAATATGGGCAATTTGCTTCGCTTCTGATGACATGATGAGTTTCTTTTTTAATAATTGGTGAAGATGAAATTGGTTTAAATCAATATAGATTAAATGAAGTATAACTAAAAAGGTAATTCCTGTTCGAAATCAATCGATTTGAATACAGCCCTAAATGATTTTTTAATTTCTTCAAGACGTTCTGTAGAAGTCGCTTCAAAACGTATACCGACTGCTGCACTAGTATTAGATGAACGTATTAAACCCCATGCATCAGTATATTCGACGCGTAAACCATCAAGCAAATTAAGGTTGGCACCGGCAAAATCTGCATTCTTAATAAAATTAGCGACTAACTCTGATGCAGCTCGAATGTCTTTAGCTTTGATTTTATATTCATGTGTCGAGAATGAATCTGGAATTTCTTGAAAAACTTCATCACATGTTTTATCAGTGTTAGAGAGTATCTCTAAAAAACGGGCAGCAACATAAGGGGCATCATCGAAGTCATTCCAACGATCTCGCATTACTATATGACCACTAAATTCACCACCGATGATCGCGTCAAGTCTTAATACTTCACGTTTCATGATCGAATGTCCATTAGGACAAAATGCGGCTTGTCCTCCTGCTTTACGAATTTCATCAGGCAGTAACATACTGCATTTAATATCAAAAACGATTCGCGTATTAGGGTTTGAAGCTAATACCTGTTGCGATAATAAAATCAAAATACGGTCTGGCCACAAGATGTTACCTTTATTATCTACCGCTATCATACGGTCGCCATCGCCATCAAAAGCTATACCAACATCAAGTTGATTTTCTTTGACTATAGCAATCAACGATTCGAGGTTTTCAGGAGTAGTTGGATCTGGAGAATGATTAGGAAAATCTCCATTAATTTCACAAAATAAGGGTTGTACATCACAGCCTAAACCCGTAAATAAACTATCTGCGAATAATGCAGTTGCACCATTGCCAGCATCAATACCGATACGTAACTGTTTATTTAGATTAATGTCATTTGTTATTGCTTGTTGGTAGTCTGTGATAGCATTTTCATAGCTGGTATAGCTACTTTTTTTCTCACAAAAATTGATTTTATTGCTAATATCAAAATGTAAGGACTCAATCATTTCTTGAGAAGTTGCTTCTCGTTTAACAACCATTTTAATGCCGTTATGATCAGGTGGATTATGACTACCTGTGACCATTACACAATTAGGGATGTTGAGTTGATCAAGACAAAAATATACAACTGGAGTTGCAACTAATCCGATATCCATCACATTGCAACCAACCGATAGTAAACCTGAGACTAGACTTTGAGTGAGAGCTTCGCTGGAATTACGACCATCACGGCCGACAATAATTTCATTGGAATCATTATCAACTAGCTGAGTTCCTAATGCCTGACCGATTAGATAAGCATCATGATAACTATCGTTTAGACACCAATCTTTACCAATTTCTCCACGAATATCATAGGCTTTGAAAATGTCTTTATTGACGAAAATTGTATTAGTGTTATTTTTGGTCATAGCTTTTTATTAAAGGTCTCTTGCAAAGCACATATCTAAAATTCGTGTCAATTTATTCCTTTCCTGAACTGCCGAAGCCACCTTCGCCACGATCACTTTCATCGAAGGATCTGACTTGATTTAATTGGACTTGAACTACAGGAATAATCATCAATTGTGCGATACGATCTCCAACGTCTATAGTGTAGGCTTTATTGCCACGGTTCCAACAAGAAATGAATAGTTGTCCTTGGTAATCCGAATCAATCAATCCGACTAAATTACCTAAAACGATACCATGTTTATGACCCATGCCAGAACGTGGCAAGATAGTAGCGGCTAAGCTTGGGTCTTCAATATATATGGCTAGACCCGTCGGGATAAGATGCGTTTCGCCTGGACTAACTATTAAAGGCTCATCAAGGCAAGCTCTTAAATCCATACCTGCAGAGCCGGTAGTGGCGTATTCAGGTAATGGAATCGTATCGCCAATGCGATCATCTAAAACTATGTAGTCGACGATAGGTTTTGTATTTTCCATAAAGTATGTTCTCTGTGCGGTCTTTACATTAAAAGCTTAGCCTTGGTTTGTTATTGAGCTAAGCAGACTTGGCTAAAAATCTTTCTGTAACAATCTTCATCAATTCAATAGCGAGTGATTTCTTATCTTGTTCTGGTATCGAAAACTGTCCATCTTGCCAAAGTATTTCGATCTGATTGGTATCTTGATCAAAACCTTTATTTTTTCCCACTTGATTAGCAACAATCATATCCAGCTTTTTTCGTTGCATTTTTGATTCTGCATTTTGAATAAGGTTTTCAGTTTCAGCTGCAAAGCCTACACTGAATAAATCAGGAAAAGCATGAGACACATCCGATAAAATATCTTTGTTAGTGCGAAGCGCCAAGGATAATTCTTTATTGGCAGATTCCTTGCTATCAGTGTCTTTCTTAATCTTTTGCTCAGCCACTGTTACAGGAGAATAATCAGCGACTGCCGCAGTAGCGATAAAAATATCTGCTTTTTTAGCCAAGCTCATGGTTTCATCATACATTTGTGCTGCTGATTCGATCAGTGATCGCGTTACACCATTGGGTGCTTCTATAGCAACAGGGCCAGACACTAATCGAACATTAGCCCCTAAAGCTTGCGCTGCAGATGCAATCGCATAACCCATTTTCCCAGAACTACGATTGGTGATGTAACGCACAGGGTCTATCGCTTCGCGCGTAGGTCCTGCGGTAATTAATACAGTTTTTCCTGAAAGTGGTTTGTCCTTTAAGTCTGCATTAAGTTCTGCGACAACAATATCAGCTAATTCTTGAGCTTCTAACATACGGCCTGCACCAGTTTCGCCACAAGCTTGTTCGCCTTCTGCAGGTCCGTGGAGTGCGAAACCGCGTTGAGATAAGGTTTTGCAATTGTGTTGAGTAGCAACGTTTGACCACATGAGTCGATTCATTGCGGGTGCTATATGAATAGGTTTATCTGTCGCCAAACATATCGTCGATAACAAATCATTGGCTAGGCCATTTGCGATACGTGCGATTAAATCAGCACTGGCTGGCGCAATCATTATTAAATCTGGCCAACGGGCCAACTCAATATGACCCATTCCCGCTTCAGCTTCGGTATCTAATAATTCAGAATGAACAGGGTTTCCTGTTAATGCTTGCAAGGTGAGGGGAGTGATAAACTCAGTCGCAGCTTTGGTCATGCATACACGTACTTCAGCACCATTTTTAATTAAGGCACGAGCGAGTTCTGCAGTTTTGTAGGCGGCGATGCCACCGCTTATCCCTATAAGGATTCTTCGATTAGTTAAAGCTGACATAATAGTTCACATTATACAGCTAAGTTACAGAAAATTCATGGCAATTACTGATTGGGCTGTCGAAGATCGCCCTCGCGAAAAACTACTAAATAAAGGTGCTGAAGCGCTCACTGATGCTGAATTGTTGGCGATATTCTTGCGTACGGGTATTAAGGGTAAAAGTGCGGTTGATTTAGCACGCGATCTACTTGCTGAAAGTGGTGGTTTGGCTCCATTGTTAAGCGCCGATGAAAAAAGCTTTTGCCAAGGGAAAGGTTTAGGTCAAGCCAAGTTCGTACAAATGCAAGCGGTGGTGGAAATAAGCCGTCGTTACTTAGAAGAAAAAATTAAACGTGGCGATGCCATGAATAATGTTAGCGACGTGAAGAATTATTTGAAATCGCGTTTGCAGCAATATCCTTTCGAAGTATTTGCCTGTTTATTTCTAGATAACAAACATCGTGTGATTGAATATGAGGAATTATTTCGTGGCACTATAGATGCAGCCAGCGTTCATCCACGTGAAATTATTCGTCGAGTCTTGCACCATAATGCAGCAGCGATTGTGCTTGCGCATAATCACCCATCTGGCGTTGCAGAACCTAGTCAAGCTGATAATGCCATCACTCAGAAAATCAAAGATGCTCTTGAAATGATTGATGTCAGAGTTTTAGATCATTTTATCATTGGTGATAATGTAGTTTCTTTTGCAGAACGCGGTTTGCTTTAGTTAGTCACAAGTAGATTGATTTATAAGACACCCCCCCCACTTTTTTGGCACTTTTCCTGAAAAACCAAGCCTAGACAACATTGGA
>JBALXO010000123.1:0-9082 GCA_036960615.1 Cocleimonas sp.
ATCTATATGGAATTCTTAATTCGACTGATTAAACCTTTCACCAAACTAAATCACAAGCTACAGTATACGCATCAATTTAAAGAGAGTTTTGCATGACAGATTCAACTCAAATTACGATTACACGCCCTGATGATTGGCACTTACATGTTCGCGAGGGTGAAGCTTTAAAAAGCGTTGTACCTGATACTGCTAAGCAGTTTGGGCGTGCGATTATTATGCCAAATTTGGCAACGCCGATTACCACTACAGCTCAGGCACAGTCATATCGTGATGAGATCAAAGCAGCAGCAGTTGATGCTGATTTCGAACCTTTAATGACTTTATATCTCACTAATAACACCACACCTGAAATGGTTCGTGAGGCTAAAGCCAGTGGAATTATATACGGTTTAAAGCTCTACCCTGCTGGCGCTACTACTAATTCTGATAAGGGCGTTACAGATATTAAAAATATTTACCCTGCTTTAGAAGCTATGCAAGAAGAGGGTTTATTGTTATTAGTACATGGTGAGGTAACTGATCCCGAGATTGATATTTTTGATCGTGAAAAAGTTTTTATAGACACAATTCTCAAACCACTCACAGATAAATACCCTGATCTCAAAATAGTGTTAGAACATATCACCACAGCTGATGCAGTTGAATTCGTCAATAATGCACCAGCTAATGTTGGAGCAACAATAACGGCGCATCATTTATTGATGAATCGTAATGCGATCTTTGTCGGCGGCATCCGCCCGCATCATTATTGCTTACCTATTTTAAAACGCGAAACGCATCGACGTGCTTTGGTAAAAGCAGCAACTAGCGGTAATGCTAAGTTCTTTTTGGGCACTGACAGCGCGCCACATGTGCAAGGAGCAAAAGAGTCTGCTTGTGGCTGTGCGGGAATGTACACGGCTTATCACGCGATGGAGCTATATACAGAAGTGTTCGATAATGCTCAGGCATTAGATATGTTAGAGAATTTTGCGAGTTTTAATGGTGCCGATTTTTATGGATTACCGCGAAATACCAATACGATCACTTTAGTTAAAGAGCAGTGGCAAGTCCCCAAATCATTGGTGATGGCGGATGATAAAGTAATTCCATTACGTGCTGGAGAAAGCTGTGAATGGAAAATTAGTGATTAACGATTCAAACTTTCTTATGTTAAAATCTATATTAATTTATTCTAATATACGGATTTAAACTATGTCTGATGCTAAAACACTGAAAGATTTTGTAAGTGAAGCGAAATCACAAATTGAAGAAGTAGGAATTACTGAAATAGCTACTTTGTTAGCTGAAGGTTATCAGGTATTGGATGTTCGCGAACCAAGCGAGTTTTTAGAAGGGACAATAAAAGGCGCTATAAATGTACCTAGAGGTGTTTTAGAGCCAGCTGCAGATCTTGTAATGAAAGGTCGAGAAGAGTTACAAGATCGAGATAAGAAATGGCTATTGGTATGCGCCACCTCAGGCCGCTCGGCAATGGCTGCATATGTATTGAAACAAATGGGATTCAAAAATATTAAAAATATTGATTGTGGGATGCGGGGATTGAAAGATGCCAAGATGGACTTATCAATACCAAGTTAATTGTGACAGCTTAAGTATTAAACACCATCATCGCTGATCATAATGATTGCTACCTTAGAACGAATGAAAAGAAGTAAAAAGTAGGGGGGTGTCATTTACTCATCTATTAGCGATTAAATAGGCTCTGAATTTCAGAGCCTGTTTTTAAGTAGATTTCTAGATTCTAGATAGCTGTCATCTTTCAAGGACGAATATAAGAATATCCCTGTTCTTGAAGTTCCATAATTCTGGCAACACCCGCTGTCACGGTACCAACACCTTCTGTTAATACTGGCATTTTTCCAGATTTCTTTTTCATGTGATTCATTGTGTTAGCACAAGCACTGAAAGTAATATCTTGTAATGCTAGACTTGTAACGCGTGAAGCATGTTCACTTTTACCTATTAGCATTTTCAAGCCAGGACCATAAGCAACAATCTCGATTTCGACATTATCTACGCCATAGAGCTTTTGTAAATTGACCGCGTTGTTCATGGCTATTTTCTGGGTTCTTACATCGTCAGTGCTGACTTGAATGACTAAATGATGCTTCTTGTCATCGGCATTTACTCCACTCATAAATCCAATAAATAGAAATACTGCGAGTATTGTTGGAATGAATAATGGTGAGAATTTCTTTGTACGTAAGTTCATTGTTATTCCTTTAAATGATAGGCAAACAGTCCGTTGCTCTGTATTTATTGTTACTAATGCTTTTAGTCTAGTCGATAAACTAATAATTATGCGTATTTTATAAAAATAGATTTAATTCAGAATTGAATTTTTTAGGTTTAGACAGATGCGTTTCTAACAGACAAAAATAAACCGCTGAGTACAAGTACGGAGCGGTTCAAAAGGAGGAGGAAGTATGAAACCCACTTCAAGGGTGAATTGTTAAGAAGCTACAAGAGCTACTCAATAACTATGTTTACGAATATAGACCTTTAAGATTTTCTTACAAGCGACTAAAAATCACACAATGGGTAAGAAAAACTAACACGAACGTTCTTAATTAGACAAAGCGCAATTTAACTAATCAGAAATAAATGAATATTAAAATATTACTTTTATAAAAGTGCATTTTTTACAGGCAAAAATAAACCGCTGAGTACAAGTACGGAGCGGTTCAAAAGGAGGAGGAAGTATGAAACCCACTTCAAGGGTGCGTTGTTAAGCAACTCAAAGAGCTACTCAATAACTATGTTCTCTAATATAGACTTTTAAAAATTTCCTACAAGTGATTAAAAATTACGCAATGGGTGAGTAAAACTAACCAATATAGATAAGCATCTGATCTTAATAAATTGTTTTTTTAAAAATAGGTTTGTTAGCAAAGAAAAAAATGTTTATTTTTTTGATTAATTGATTTCAGGTTCAGATTTTGCTTCTTCTTCAAGCCATTCAATAAATGAATCAACGGCATGTTGATTCGAGTCTACAGACTCAGGGTGAATTGCATAATAAGACATATCAAGAGGTAAGCTAATATCAAAAGGTACGCAAAGACGTCCTTCTTCAATATCTTTTCGAGCTAATGCTTCAATCGTCAGAAGCACGCCTTGGCCATCAATGGCGGAATCTATTGCTAACGAAATTTGGTTGAATTTCAAACCTCGATCGTAATCAATACCTTTTATACTTTCTTGCTTTAACCATTTGCTCCACTTTGGACGACCTTCATAGGGAGTATTATCATGCAATAGCGTATGATAAATTAAATCTTCGGGCTTATTTAAAGGTTTATCTGGGTCGTTTAATAATTCAGGACTACAAACTGGCACGGCTTTTACTGAAAATAGTTTATGTACTTTACAGCCGGGGTAGTCTCCAGAGCCAAAACGAATCACAACATCTGCATCTTCAGAGCGAAATAATTCTTCCATAGAATAATTATTTTTGTCGGCAGTATCTATTAAGCCTGCTACTGCATGCAGCTGCATATCAATTTCAGGATATTGGGATGAAAAGGTATGTAACTTAGGTACTAACCATTTAGAAGCGAAAGAGGGAGCCATCCACAATGTAATATTTTCATTGGATAGATGGGAATTCATCAAATGCACAGCATCGGAAATATTATTAAAACCTTCGCGTAATTTAGGTAAAGCTGCCTCACCTGCAGGTGTGAGTGAGATTGATCGAGTATGTCTCTCAAATAGTGGAAATCCCACATATTCTTCTAAATTCTTAATTTGATGACTGACTGCCGCGCGTGTCACTGAAAGTTCATCCGACGCTTTAGTAAAGCTTTTTAAACGCGCAACCGCTTCGAAGGTACGTAATGCATTTAATGGTGGAAGTCTTTGTGACATTTAGGCCTTATTCTTTTAGTTATATGATTTTTAATAGCTATATTATAGTCAATTTTTTAAGAAAAATGATATTTCCTGATTCAAAACATCTAATACTTAGATGCTCCATATGGAACTATATCTAAAAGTTTAGTTTAATGGTTTTCATGAGTATTTTAATAGTGTGATTTAATTAGTTTTTTTGATGGTATGTTCAGCTACTTTAATTATGTAATTAAATAATGCATATATAAAAAATAGATTATGTTTATACATCTATTATTGGTTTATAGTAGCGCCTGTCAAAATTACCATTGAGAAAATTCATGAGCGATATTCTTGAATTAGAGCCAACACTAATGGTCTCTGTCAGAGATGTTTTTAACATTGATAGCAATCTGAAGGTTCCTGCATTTGCTGAACCTAGCGAATTTACTCCTGAGGTTGATGTTGCATATCAATTCAATAAAGAAGTCACTCTAGCGATTCTTGCAGGTTTCGGTTTTAACCGTCGTGTAATGGTGCAAGGTTTGCACGGTACAGGTAAATCGACTCACATTGAACAAATTGCGGCAAAGCTAAACTGGCCTTGTATGCGTTTGAATCTTGACGGCCAAATCAGTCGTTTGGACCTTGTGGGTAAAGACACAATCGTCTTACGTGATAACAAGCAGGTAACTGAATTCCAAGAGGGTGTTATTCCTTGGTCATTACAGCGACCAGTAGCTTTGATTTTTGATGAATATGATGCAGGTCGTCCTGACATTATGTTCGTGATTCAACGTATTCTAGAGCGTGATGGCAAGTTCACCATGCTTGATCAAAATAAAGTCATTACACCAAACAAATACTTCCGAATGTTTGCAACCTCAAACACCATCGGGCAGGGTAACTTAAACGGCCTTTATCAAGGCGCACAGTTGCTTAATCATGCACAACTTGATCGTTGGGATATTCTAACTTCACTGAATTATTTACCACTGGATGAAGAAGTGAAAATCATTGCGGCACGTGTCCCTGATTTTGAAAATACTGAACTACTGAATTCAATGGTAACCCTAGCGCAGTTAACTCGTAATGGCTTTGCTGTCGGAGATCTATCAACCTTAATGTCACCACGTACAGTAATTTCGTGGGCTGAGAATTATCAGATTTTCAATAGCATGCAGACGGCTTTCCAATATTCGTTCTTAAACAAATGTAGTGATGATGAAAAGCCGCTAGTGGCTGAGTATTATCAACGTTGTTTTAATGATGAGTTAGAAGTGTCTTACGCAAACGCTGCAAATTAAAATTAGATTTAAGTTAACAAACTAATGAAAATGCTACACGTTGAAACTGAATCACAACAACAGCAAAAAGCTATCGAGCTTTGCGGTGGAGTTGTGCGTGGTTTTACCAATAAGCGTGGTTTGTATTTTCGCGGTGGCAATCTTTATAACGAGCAATATCGAGTACCGTTATTTGCCTGCTATATTCAAGCTGATCTCAAACAAGATAGCTTTTCATCGCTTCGCGGAGTCACGGATAGTATCAATATGCGTCATCGCTTTTGTGATGAGAAACTGCATCAATCATTATTGCCTGACACGGCTTTAGAGCGTTTTTTATTTGAAATGTTAGAGCAACTTCGTGTCGATTGTTTAGTGCCTGATGCATATATAGGCGTGCGCAAAAATCTACTACATCGTTTTCGCGAATGGTCAATGCAGTACCACTATTCTGGATTGACAGAAACAGGTGTTGGCTTACTTATCTATACCATTGCGCAGATTGCTTGGTCACAATTAAATCGAATTTCAGTATTAGAAGAAACTGAAGACTTACTTGAAGCGACTCGTGCAGGTATTGCCCCAATAATTGGTCCATCTTTATACGGCATGAAGAAAACAAAGCATGACCAAGCTGCTTTTGCCGAACATGCGTTGGAGTTAGCGAGTAAATTTAAGCATCTAGTTTTATCTGAAGGTGGTGGAGAAGACGACGAAGATCTAGATGCGATCATGGATGAAATTGATATTCCTGATTTTAAGTTGTTGGTGAGTTTTGATAATGGTGACTCTTACAATATAGGAGATGTCACTGTTGGTGAAAGTAAAGCGTGGGATGAAAGCGATGCTCAATATAAAATATTTACTACACAATACGATAAAATTCAGTATGCCGAAAAATTTATCCGCTCCTCTTTTCTTAAAGAAATGCGTCCTGTATTGGATGAACGAGTTAGCAAACAAGGAATCAACATTCCTGCGATAGCGCGTAAGTTAAAGCATACTTTTGCTACACCACAACGTGATGATTGGGATTATGCTGAAACTCAAGGTTATATTGATGGTCGACGCTTAAGCCAGGTCATTTCTTCACCTACTGAGCGGCGTGTCTTTAAAAATATTCGTCATCAACCACATTCAGATTGTGTCTTGAGTTTTCTTGTTGATTGCTCGGGTTCAATGAAAGAGCATTCGATGAATGTTGCTATTTTACTCGATGTGTTTGCGCGTGCCGCAGAAGCTGCAGGAATCAAAACTGAAATATTAGGCTTTACTACGACTAATTGGGGTGGTGGTAAAGCAATGAAAGATTGGATCAAACAAGGTAAACCAAGAAACCCTGGGCGCCTCAGCGGAACCAGTCATATGGTTTTTAAAGAAGCTGATAAAACATGGAAAAAATCACGGAATAGTATTGCCGGCTTTACCAAAACAGATATCTATCATGAAGGCGTGGACGGAGAAGCGATAACTTGGGCTGCTGGTCGTTTGGCTGATCGCCCTGAGCAAAAGAAAATCCTTACCGTTATTTCTGATGGTAGTCCGATGGATTCTGGCACAAATCTAGCGAATGATGATTACTATCTAGATAATCACCTCAAAAATGTGATTATGAATCTTGAAAGTTCGCCACAAATAGAAATATTTGGTTTGGGTGTGAAGCTCGATTTAAGTAATTATTTCCGTTATTACACGATTCTGCATTTAGAAGAACAACTTAATAACGCAACCTTTAATGACATTCTTAAACTCTGGTTAAGTCGGTTTAAGTGAACCATTTGATTGCCTTCATGAAAGGCTGTCGCTCAGCTTGCGTTGAAGAATTTAACGCGATAATGGAATACACAGGCTGGAGTCAAAATACGGTATTCGCTGTCTTCTTCATTTGTATTTTCTTTTTGTTATTATTGGTTGTGTTTGTTTTATATAAATTCAGACCAAAAAGATATCGCTATAGATCAACTTTTAGTTATCGATCAAATAAGAAAAAGAAAACCAAATAAAAGCTAAATAACTTTTTAAAGGACACCCCCCACCTTTTACTACTTTTGCAGCAATAACTGATTAAATTCAACACGTAATCCTAGATGGTCTGATGGCCGCTCATTCGTTGAGACGATATTCCCCTTGCCGAATGTTTCAAAGTTTAGAATGTCTAATTGATGAGTCCAAACACGATCAAATCGGCTTTTTCTATTTTCATATTGCCATGTAGTTCGATGTTTTTCTGGTGAGTCAACGCTATTCCAAGCATCTTTAATATTACCATACTCAAGGTTATCCCACTCTTCTGTGCGTAAATTGGTATCACCGGCAAAAATACAATGGTCATATTTTTGCATTTCATTCAAAATGAATTGTGCCTGATCTATCCGCATTGCTTTGCCTGGTTTCATGCTTTCTAAGTGTGCAGTCATTACTGTTAAACCATTCACTTTAAGCATGGTTAAACCTCGACCCTGTTGGCTGTATTCAAACGGTAAGTACGTCGCATCGATTTTGCCACTGCGCTTTTTACAACGAACGGCTACAACCTCAAAGTATGAACGTTCCGAGGGTTCAGGAGGGAATACTGAAAAACCAGCAGCTTTAAAATGAGGAACAATGTGAGCGTGATAAGTGCGTTCAACGACTTCTTGTAGTACTACGATATCTGGAGAATTGGGTTTAAAGCCTTCAGACATAACTGCTTCAATCGGAGCACCTAATAAAATTTGGAACATCGCCGCTTCAGTTCGCTCATCTAGATACCGATCTTCAAGGCCATTTAAATTCCAGCTGATTATCTTCATAGCTAAAATGCCTAAAAAGTACCGGGGTGTCTTTTAACTTAACTAGAAATACGCTTTTTTATTCCCTTTCAATTGATTGGAATTCAGCTAATTCTCTATTTTTAATTACTTTGTCGTAATCAAATAAAATACCATTCATAGCAATATATACTCCTGTAGATTTCACTTGAGCAGCTGCAAGCGCGAAGCCCATGTTGAATGCGGCATCTGAATGCTTGAATACGTAGGGGATCATTGCACCTACAAGCACAATAGTCTTACTCATATTTTCTTGACCTAATTTGATGGCTGTTTCTACCATCGTGTCAGTACCATGTGTAATAACGATACTCTCGGCTTGAGTTGTTCTACATGCTTTTATAATAATATCCCGATCTTCATCTGTCATATCGAGACTATCTTTCATCATTAATTGTTGAACGGAAATGTCCGCGCGATCTCGTCCAACCGCTAGTAATTCAGGCATGTGAGTTTCGATGAAATTAAATTCCCCATTAAACTCGTTATAATTTTTATCGATTGTACCGCCGGTTAGCATTAGCTTGGTTGTCATATTGGGATCCCTTTAAATATTTTATTTATTAAGCCTTTTTATACATTAAGGCGTGGCACTGCCGCAATTAGTTTTTGTGTATATATGTTTTGTGGGTTTCCACAAACGTCTGCGGTTAAGCCTTGTTCAACGACTTTTCCTGATTTCATGACAATAGTTTCATCACATAAATATTCTACCACGGCGATATTATGCGTAATGAAAAGCAAGGTAAGGTCGCGTTGTTTTCTGATTTCTAATAACAGCTGTAATACTTCTGCTTGAACGGATACGTCTAAGGCACTGGTAATTTCATCACAAACGATAAATTCAGGATTTAAAGCTAAAGCACGCGCCAGACCTATGCGTTGACGTTGCCCGCCAGAAAATTCATGTGGATAACGCCATAAAAATTCACGATCTAGTTGCACAGCTTCCATAACTTCTGCCGCAAGTTCTAATCGTTCTTCGTCGCTACTGCCGATACCATGAACTTGCATCGGTTCAGTAATCGTTTTTGCAATTAACAGACGTGGGTTTAAAGAAGATTGAGGATCTTGAAAAGAGATTTGCATCTTTTTGCGCCAAGGCTTCATTTCTTTTTGGGATAACCCAACTAGTTCGTTACCAGATAT
>JBALXO010000004.1:0-76990 GCA_036960615.1 Cocleimonas sp.
TCATCAGGGATTTTCTCGCCTGTTTCGTAATGCGCAGCGAACATATCTAATGCTTCACGCTGCCAACACCAGTTTTCCATAAACTGACTTGGAAGTTCGACCGCGTCCCATTCGACGCCACTGATACCTGATATATCGAGGTATTCGATTTGCGTCATCATGTGGTGTAAGCCGTGACCGAACTCATGGAATAAAGTAATGACTTCGTTGTGCGTAAACAAGGCTGGTTTGCCGCCTGCGGGTGGCGCTGAATTACAGGTCATGAAGGCAACGGGTGTTTGTACAGAGACCTTTACATTGTCGTTCGTTTTAAAACGGCTACAGAAATCAGCCATCCAAGCACCACCACGTTTGTGTTGGCGTGCGTATAAGTCGAGGTAAAAACGTGCTTTTAAATTTCCTTTGGCATCGAATATTTCATAAAAACGCACATCATCATGCCAACTTTTTTGTGCCGTATTTTGTTTAATGCTAACGCCGTAAAGCTTTTCGACTAATTCAAATAATCCCGCCAGTACATTATCTACTGGGAAGTATGGTTTTAGATCTTCATCGCTGATGCTGTAGCGTTGTTGCTTGAGTTTTTCGCTAACGTAAGTCACATCCCATGCTTGCATGTCTTCGATGCCGACTTCATCCAACGCGAATTGCTTTAGCTCTGCGTATTCTTTTTTAGCAAACGGTAATGATTTTTCTGCAAGCTCACCCAAGAATTCTAGTACTTGATTTGGCGAGTCTGCCATTTTGGTATCTAGTGATAAATCAGAGTAACTATCAAAGCCTAAAAGCTGTGCTTTTTCTTGGCGCAGCTTTAATATTTTTTCCATATTCGCGCTGTTGTCTAGTTTGTCATTCTCTGGACTAGCAACAGCTTGATCAGAAGCACGCGTGCTATAAGCGCGATACATTTCTTCGCGTAATGCACGATCATCCGCATAACTCATTACTGCGTAATACGATGGGAATTCGAGGGTTAACATATAACCTGCTGCATCGCGCTGGCTGGCAGATGCCGCCGCTTGTTCGATTGCCGTATCTGGCAAACCTGCTAATGCAGACTCATCATCAAGTTGTTTGGTCCAACCGTTAGTAGCATCGAGAACGTTGTCTGAATAATTGGATGTGATGGTTGACAACTCACTGCTGATGTCACCGTAGCGTTGCTTTTTCTCATCATCAAGGTCAACACCTGATAAACGAAAACCTTTGAGTGAATCTTCGATAGACTTGCGTTGTGCATCATCCAAACCTAGCGCATCTTGGTTATCTTGAATCTGTTGAATCGCATCAAACAAGGCTCTGTTCTGACCCATTTCGGTGCTGTATTCACTTAATTTTGGCAAACAAGCGTTATATGCATCACGCAACTCAGTAGTGTTTACCACGCCATTCATATGACTGATTGGCGACCACATGCGCTCTAACTGGTTATCGGACTTTTCTAATGGCTCGATTAGGTTATCCCAAGTGTATTCGCTGTTGTCCTTCAATAAAGACTCAGTAAGCTCACGACTGGCTTTTAATAATTTATCTAAAGCAGGCTCGATATGATTTGCATTTATTTCAGGGAAATTTGGCAGATCTGCGATATCTAATAATGGGTTTTGGTCTGTTGAGTTCATAGTTAGTCTTCTTATTAATTAGTCTAATAATTTATACGTTGATAATTACTATATTGGATTAGATTTTACTCGATTCAAGTCTCTAATAACTTAATTAAATCTCTAATAAAAAAACATCAAGATGCTTTTATTAAAGTTACTTTATCGCCTTCTTTGCCGATGAATAATTCACCAGCAATTACAGCGGCTATTTCATCGTTAACGATAGCGCCGCGCCAATCATCAGAAATACTGGTTTCACCTTCTAGAATCATTTCGGCAACGCGTTTACGGGTAGCGATAACGCCTGCAGTAATGTTGTGCTTTTTAGCCTGAATTTGAATCACTATCATCAGCAAATCAACTAATGCATTTTGATTTGGACTGGGTTTTTTCGCGCGAGGTAATTCAGGCCATTCAGATTCTGGCGTCTCATTGCCTTTTTTAATCAGCGCCAGCCATGTGTCGTGATGTTTTTGGGTGCGGTCTGGGTTAATGCCTCTGATTTCTTTGATAGCTTCAGCAGTGCTAGGTTGCTGACGTGCCATATCAAGCAAAATATCATCACTTAAAATCCATTTACGTGGACGGTCTGCTTGCTCTGCACGTACTTCACGCCATGCAGCTAGTTCTTTTAAAATGGCTAGTTGAGGACGCTTTAAAACTTGATTGCCTTTAACCTTTTTCCAGCGCTCTTCAGAATTCATAGCGTATGTTTCTGGATTAGTGGCTTTAGCAAAATCATTATCTAGCCAGCTAAGTCGATTTTGAGATTCTAACTTCTCGATCATTTTTGGATAAATTTGCGCCAAATAACGCACATCATCGATTGCATACTCTAGTTGTGCATCACGTAATGGACGCTTCGACCAGTCAGTCCGTGATTGTGTTTTTGCTAAACTCACGCCCAACATAGATTCTACCAAACGTGCATAACCCATTTGATCGCCAATACCTAAAACGGAAGCAGCCGTTTGCGTATCAAAAATGGGCGCAGGCATTTTACCGGTAATTTGTAACAGTATTTCTAAATCTTGATGCGCCGCATGAAGTACTTTAACGATATTCGAATCGTGCATTAGCGCATTAAAAGTAGAAAGATCTTCAATCGTTAGCGGGTCAATACAGGCACGGTGCCCATCGGCTTCAACCTGGATCAAACAAAGCTGGGCATAATAGGTTTTTTCACGTAAAAACTCGGTATCAATCGCCAGCCATTTAGACTCGCTAATTTTAGCTACAAACGTTTCTAAATCTTGCGTTGTACTGATTACTTCAAACACGCCATCACCATTATTAAAAACAAGTGTTTGAGCATAATGCACTTTGCCTTAATAACAAGTAGTAAAGATGAAAATAGCGGTTTATCTGATGTTTCGTTGCTGCATGTTTATTGTCGATTAATGTTATTATTGCAAGCATGACAGTAAAATTTGATGCCTTAAACGCTCAGCGTATCCAAGAATCGATTCAGCAGTATTCTCACGAGAATTTAGACACGCCTTACACTGGTAAAATTGATTGTTTTGATACGATTGATTCGACCAACGCGTGGTTATTAGAAAACGGCAAAGACGGCGATTTTTGTTTAAGCGAAACCCAAACAGCGGGACGTGGCAGACGAGATAACTCATGGATTTCACCCGACAGTGGGAATATTTATCTTTCGTATTGTTGTTATTTTGACAAGTCGATTGAGCATCGATCATTGTTGGGTTTAGTCGCTGGTATTGCGATTGCTGAAGCTTTAGAAGAAGTTGGGCTTTCTGGTCATGGTTTAAAATGGCCTAATGATATTTTTTGGAATGGCAAAAAACTCGGCGGTATTTTGATTCAAACGGCTGATAATTATGAGAAGTTCGTTATTGGCATTGGACTAAACGTAAGTCTTCCCGAAGAAAGTCACAATGAAATCACTCAAGCCGCCGTGAGTTTAGAGGAGGCTTTGAATGGTAAAACCTTTGATCGTGAACAGCTTGTTATCTATCTGATTCAGCGCTTGCTATCACATTCAGAAATATTCGCGCAATTGCCTTTTCAGGCATTTTTACAAAGCTGGAATAGATGGGATATTTTGAAAGGACAGGCAGTGAGTTTTCAACATCAAAACCAAGAAATTTATGGCACTGTTGAAGGCATCGATAAGCGAGGGTTCATCGGCGTTTTGTTAGAATCCGGTATTCAATACTTTTCAGCCGCAGATATTAAGTTAAAAAAGCCAAACCAAACATAGAAAACCATGAATACTAAAGACAATACATTGCTGATTGATTGCGGAAATACTTATTTTAAGTGGTGTTTTTTCGATGATGTTTCTAAAAAAAGCAGCAGTGAAAACGACCTAACTAAACTGCAGAGTTTACATCATGCGGATAGATCCGAAATAGAAGCTTTTAAAGAGTTAATTGATAGTCAATCGAGTCGTTGTGATTCGGTCGTAATGGTATCTGTGTTAGGTGAAATATTTTCTGCCGGGGCTAAGTTAATTGCTCAAGATGCTGGTTTAAATTTGTTAGAGATTCACTCACAAGAGAAGTTAGCTGGTTTACGTAATGGCTATACTAAGCCTAAAAAATTGGGTAGTGATCGTTTAGTCGCAATGGTTGGCGCGTATGAATTAATCGACGACTCGCACGCTTGCATCGTAATCGATTCAGGAACAGCAACCACTATAGATGCGGTCGATGAGACAGGTCAGCATCTTGGTGGCGTGATCTTTCCTGGGCTTGAATTAAGTTTAGAAAGCTTAGGTAGTAATACCGAGCAATTGCCTAGCTTAGAGGCAACTGAGCAAGCGTTAGAATCAAACGGATTCGCAATAGATACAACACAAGCCATCGCAAGTGGATGTTTACTAAGCCTTGCTAGCGCAATTGATGGTATTTGTAATAAAATGCAGCGACAATTGGAAACGAATTCATCTCAACACTCTAATGATGAGAAGATTGAAGTTAAAAGAATACTCTGTGGCGGTGGTGCGAAGGCACTAATCCCTCATTTAGAAAACGACTATGATTACCATGAAAACTTGATCATGCTTGGTTTGAAAAAAATTAAAGTTACTGGTACGGAAACAGCATCAAACAATGATTAAGAACGCCATCATCGGCTTGCTCGCCCTTAATGTATTCTATTTTATTTGGATACTAACAGCTGGCAATACAGCCTATACCGCCCCGCCAAAACTCGAAGAAGGCGTACCAGGTTTAACTCTATTACCAGTTCGCACTAATAAGTCTTATCAGCGCAGCACCTCAGGCAGCCAGAGCAGTTGTTATTCTTTTGGCCCATTTGATAGCAAAAGAACGGCAGAAATCATTGCGAATAAAATCAATGGTTTCGGTTTATGGACAGATATTACTCCGCAACAAACCATGCAAACTCTCAACTTTTTTGTTTATCTTCAACCTTTTACTTCTAAACAAGAAGCATTGAAAGTGATTACTGAGATAAGTAAACATGAGATCAAAGAATATAAATTAATAGAGAGCGGTCCTTACAAAAATGCAATTGCATTGGGATCGTTTAATAACTTAGATAAAGCTCGGCGTCATTCGGAATACGTACGATTCCTTGGTTATGATGCGCGTTACACAACACAAAAAAAGCGTAAGGAAGTCTATTGGATTAACTTCGACGAGCCGTTTGGCAAGAATGTACCCGTCATTCGCTGGGCAAAAGAGGTAGACGAAAAAAATAGCGCTCAGAAAATTCCAAAAGCCTGTGTTCAAGCATCTAATTAATTTTTTAGCATGACTAGCAGCTAGATATTCGATTTCTCAGCAATGAGAAGATAGAAAAAAGGGTGCCTACCAAAGTACCGCAAAGTGATAGTCGACCTTGAACCAGTTAGGTTCAAGTGGAAATCTTTTTAAGCTTATTAGGCTTACCGCCGTAGCAGTCATGCACACAAAACTTCGTCTAACTTCCGTAGTTTGTAATTAGGCTCAAGGGAATAGCCTATCTCTTTCCAAATATCCCAGAGGACACCCATGTGAATAATACTAAAGTAAATCTGACGCTTTGTTAAGATTAAAATGATCGAATGTCATAAAATTATATGAAATATTCCACTTAAATAATGTGGAATGAAATCATTGAGAGAGAAAAAAATATTGCTATGTGATTAATATTAAAAGAATAAACTTATTGGGTTAAATCCTAAATTTAATCTAAAATAACTATATCTATAGGTATATAAAAATTATCTATAATATATTTAAAATAATGGTATTTATCTAACTATATCAAATAAAGCTTGAAAGTTTGTTTTTTGTTCGCTATAAATGAAACTGAGTAAACAATTAGAGAACGGCATGCTAACTTCAAAGCAATCAAAAGTCCTACAAACTATTCAGCATCTTGGTCAACAGATGGGGTACCTACCAACACTTGAAGAAATCGGACAAGAGATTGGTATTGGTCGAAGTACAATCCATAAACATATCCAGACGTTAATTAATAATGGGTATTTGCAAGAAGCAGAAGGAAAATCAGCCTATCAACTTATCGATCCACTTGATGAAGAAGAAGGCACATTACCTTATATGGGCCGTATTGCTGCAGGCTTTCCAATTGAAGCGATTCCTGACCAACAGAATATCAATCTTGCCCAACTGTTTTGTGGACCAGATCGCTATGTTTTAAAAATTGCCGGCGACTCGATGATCGAAGCGGGTATTTGGGATGACGATTACGTGGTGATCCAAAAAAGAACCTCTGCACGCGAAGGCGATATTATCGTTGCCTTAGTTGATAGATATGAAGCTACGCTGAAATATTATCACCCTAAAGATACAGGCGTAGTTGAATTACGACCTGCTAACTCTCAGTTACAGTCTATGTTCTACCCCGCTGATCAAGTAGAAATTCAGGGTGTAATGGTGGGTGTTTTCCGAAGTTATTAATTAATATCTACCTGAAAGGACACTCCCCTACTTTTTAGCTGTTTCTAAAATAGCTCATTTCTCAAACTCCTGTGATACCTTGGTTAATGGTCTATCTTTGCTCTAAAATTCGTTATAATCTCTCGATATAATTATTTACGTCTGTTGATAAACACTATCGGCGATTCGAGAGAAGAGTTATGAGCGAAAAAAATATCTATAAAGACTTACAGCAATTAGGTGTCCAATCCGGATTACCTAATTCACCTGAAGAAGCTGTTCTAGAAAGTGTAGAAAATCCACAAGCTGATGTCGATTATGTAGTTCGTTTTACTGCACCAGAATTTACCTCATTGTGTCCTATGACTGCTCAACCTGATTTTGGGCATATGATGATTGATTACATTCCCGGTAAAAAACTAGTTGAAAGTAAATCACTCAAACTCTTTTTGGGTTCGTTTAGAAATCACGGCGCTTTTCACGAAGATTGCACAATCTCAATCGCCAAACGAATTATCAAAGAAATAGATCCTAAGTGGTTACGCATTGGTGGTTATTGGTATCCACGAGGTGGTATCCCGATTGATTTGTTTTACGCCTATGGCGAAATCCCAAAAGGAGTTTGGGTTCCTGAACAAGGTGTTCCGCCTTATCGTGGTCGTGGTTGATAACTAGAAAATGCTAAAATGTAGGGGGGTGTCATTTTAAATGACACCCCCCTACATTTTGACTGTTTTCACTTAAACGATCCTAATCGCTTTAGTTTTTATTCAGTAACCAACGCCACACGAATCGCATCTAACTTCAATTGCGCATTCGCCAAGTATTCCGCTACAGCCTGATTGTTCTGTTCAAGCTGCGTGATTTCTTCTTTGCGGATATTCGGGTTTACCTTAGCTAGTGCTTTCAATCGATCAAGATCATCTTTCGCTTTTTCTGCAAAACTTTCTTGAGCCGCTTCAATAATTTTATCCTGTTGTGGCGCAGCTAGAATGCTAGATTTATCAATCAACTCTTGAATTTGTGGGCGTGCGTGTTGGATCAAATCTTGCGTGGTACGTTTATTTACTTTCTCAGCATGATGATTTAACACTTTATGTTTAAGTGCAGTAGCTAAATTTCGACCATGATTATCAATCGTAATACGCACGCTTGATTCTGGCAGATAACGATGAATTTGTAAGAAGCTTGGCGCTGGACAAAACACGTTATAAAACGCCTCCAATACCAAAGTACCTTTTGGGTAGCCTTTATTTTTTAACGGAAGAGCACAAAAACTCGCGTTACCAAATTCACTTGTACGGATCATATCTATCGCACCAGTTACCATCGGATGCTCCCAAGTAATGAAATGCATATCGTCACGCGATAAAGCGATATCACGCTGATAGGTTGCCGTTATTCCGTCTTCAGATAAACCAGGGAAATCACTGGTTAGCATGTGATCGGTTGGTTTTAGAATAAAACTATCAACACCATGCACCTGTTGATCAACACCGTACTCATCAAATACTGCATCCATGTAACCACTGAGTTCAGCGGTATTGGTTGATGAAACAACATCATCTACAACTTCTTCGGCATGATCTTTATTGCAAGAATTTAATTCTAGCAGTCTATCTCTGCCTTGCTGCATTTGCTCTAACGTTTCATGGGCGAAGGTCTGACTGCGTGCAACCAAGTCTTCGTACTTATCACTGTCTTCCGCAACCAATTCACGACGTAATTCGTTTTCAAATACTTCAAAAATACTGTGACCGACAGGACACACATGTTGGAATGCATTTAAGCCATTGTGATACCAGTTCATGAGTTTTTCTTGTGCAGTATTATTAAAATACGGTACATGAATTTTAATCGTTTCGGTTTGACCGATACGATCTAAGCGACCGATACGTTGCTCTAATAAATCTGGGTTTAACGGCAAATCAAATAACACAAGATGATGCGCAAATTGGAAGTTACGCCCTTCACTTCCTATCTCTGAACAAAGCAAAATCTGCGCACCAATTTCACCGTCTTTTGCGTTCGCAGCGAAGTAAGCTGCCGCGCGATCACGTTCAACAATATTTAAGCCTTCATGGAAAGCGCTTGCATTGATAGTGGTGCGTAGACGCAAGTATTCTTCTAAAGCGAGTGCTGTTTCTGCATGCGCACAAATCAGCAATACTTTTTCTTTAGGATTCGCTTCTAACCATTCTTCAAGCCATTCAACGCGTGGATCATCATGAATCCAGTCTTCTGCATCAAAGTCTGCTTCTGGGTAGAGCTGGTGTTCTAATTCGCCCGTATCTGCTGCAAAAATTTCAGGAACATCAAAGCCATAACTGTGTAATTCACGTTGTGGAAATCCACCCACTGAATCACGCGTATTACGGTAAAGCACACGGCCTGTGCCATGGCGATCGAGTAAGTTTTGAATTATGGAATCTGTGTTGTAGTCAGCTTGGTATTCAGTAACCGCATCTTTGCCAAGATAATCGGTTAACTGCTTGAGTTTTTCAGCGTCATTTGGATTCGCATCTTCATTTTGCAACCACTCTACCAAGTCATTGACTGGTTTGTAGTGCTGCTCTTCTTTGACGTATTCTTTGAGATCATAAAAACGATCTGGGTCAAGCAGGCGTAGACGTGCAAAATGACCTTCAACGCCTAACTGTTCTGGCGTTGCTGTTAACAATAATAAACTTGGTACTTCTAACGACAGTGATTCAACGCAAGCGTATTCATTACTGATATGTGTTTCGCTCCAGCTTAAGTGATGCGCCTCATCAACGATCATCATATCCCAACCAGCATCAACCGCTTGTTGATGACGCACTGGATTTTCACTTAAAAAATCAAGGCTACATAAAACTAGCTGCGCGCTTTCGAATGGATTGATATGCGTTTCTTCATCGCCTTCGTCTTCAATCGCAAAACAACGGTCTTCATCCAAAATGGTAAATTTAAGATTGAAACGACGTAACATTTCAACCAACCACTGATGAACCAAAGTCTCAGGAACAATAACTAAAGCGCGCTTAACGCGTTCGGTTAACACTTGTTGATGTAGAATCAAACCCGCTTCAATAGTTTTACCCAAACCTACCTCATCAGCCAATAAAACACGTGGCGCATGACGACGAGCAACCTGATGTGAAATGTATAATTGGTGAGCTAAAGGCTGGATACGAGGTCCAGCCAAGCCATAACTATCTGATTGCTGTTGACGGTGAATATGTTCTTGAGTCGCAACGCGTAATTCAAAATGCGCGAGCTTATCGACTTGCCCTGCAAATAAACGATCTTGCGGTTGACTAAACTGTGAAAAGCTATCGAGTTCTAGTTCATGAACCTTGACCAATTCATCAGCAGTATTAAAACCTTCATAAACGATACAGTGATTATGTTCACCATGACCCGTAATCCGAATCTTACCTGCTTCACCTTCGGTATTGATTGTTTGCCCAATAGGATATTTAACTCTATTTAACGGCGCGTTATCCGTAGCATAAGCGCGAGTCTCATCAACAGCAGGAAAAATAATCGTCAGTAAACGACCCTCTACCTTCTCGATAAAACCAATACCTAAAGCAGATTCAGTATTACTTACCCAACGTTGACCAGGATGAAATTCTTTATTCATGTGACTCTTTCAGCAATAAAAATTTAGGGAGAGTATTTTGAATCATATAGCGCGAAGGTCAAGTAACCATCAGTGTTTAAATGGGAAAAGTGCCAAAAAGGTAGGGGGGTGTCTTTATATATACCTTCAAATACAAAAAAAGACCGCCAAAGCAGTCTTTTCATATTCAATATTAATATTCAGGTTGCCCCTAGAGTTTGTGAGTTCAAGGCAGGGAATTAGGAGCTTACAAATGTAAGTAACTAAATCCCTAACGCCGAAATTGCAGACTCTAGGGGTGAACTGATTATTTAATATAGAGCATTTCTTGATATGTTGGTAACGGCCATAGATCATCAGCAACCACACTTTCAAGTGCATCAACATTAGCACGCGCTTCATCCATCAAACTTCTGATAGTCTTTGCACAGAATTGCATATGCTCTTCTTCAGATCCATGATCTTCTTTAGCCATTGCATCTTCAAGTTTACTTACTGCTGCCATCATGCCGTTGATATTTTCAGCGACACCTGCTGCTATGCTGTTATCCATTTCAATACCCATTTCAGACGCTGCTGTTGATGCCATTGCTAGGTCAGTTAGATAGCGTGTTGCTGCTGGGTAAATTGAGGTTTTAGTCATGTTAATAACAAGCTTAGCTTCAACTTCAATCGTTAGAATATATTGCTCAGAATAAACGTCAAAACGACTCTCTAGCTCGACAGGTGATAAAACACCAGTGCTCGAAAACAGCTCTTTGATGCTAGCATCTTTAAGATAAGGAAGCGCATCAGCTGTTGTAGGTAGATTTTTCAAACCACGCTTAACTGCTTCTTCATGCCATTCTGATGAGTAACCGTCACCGCCGAATACCGCTTGACCATTATCAGTCATTAACTTCTTAAGCACAGCGATGGTTGCCGCTGTTGTATCACTATTACTCTTAAGCTCAGTTTCAAGCTCAGTCGCAATCCAGTTTAATGAATCAGCCAACATGGTGTTCATTGCAATCAATGGACCCGTTACTGATTGATCAGAACCTACTGCACGGAACTCAAAACGGTTGCCTGTAAATGCAAATGGAGAGGTTCTATTACGATCACCAACATCTTTAGCGAATGGCATGATCTGCGAAAGCCCCATATCCATAACTCCGCCTTCACCAGCGTTATCTAGCTTGCCTTCTTTAATTTGATTAAATACGCCTTCGATCTGTGACCCAAGGTAAACTGATAAAATCGCTGGTGGCGCTTCATTAGCACCTAAACGATGATCATTACCCGCTGTTGCGATAACTGCACGTAGTAATGGGCCAAATAAGTTAACACCACGAATTACTGCACCACAAAAGAGTAGGAAATTTAGGTTTTCATGAGGTGTTCTACCTGGGTCAAGTAAGTTACCTTGTGTGGCATTTCCTACAGACCAATTCACGTGTTTGCCAGAACCGTTAATGCCAGCAAATGGTTTCTCGTGCATCAAACAAACAAAGCCATGTTTTTTTGCCGTGTTTTTAAAAACAGTCATTAATAACTGCTGATGATCAGCTGCGACGTTCGCCGCTTCATAATAAGGAGCAATTTCAAACTGCCCTGGTGCTACTTCGTTGTGACGTGTTTTTGCTGGGATGCCTAAACGATAAAGTTGATCTTCCACATCTTGCATGAAAACCTGTACACGAGGTGGAATTGCACCAAAATAATGATCATCAAATTCTTGACCCTTCGCTGGTGGTGCTCCGAATAAAGTACGACCCGCTAAAAGTAAGTCAGGACGAAGGTTTGCAAAGTTAGAATCAACTAGGAAATATTCTTGCTCAGCGCCACAACTTGAATTTAGTGTCGCAACATCTTCTTCGCCCATCAGTTTCAAAACTTTCTGTGCCGCATCGTTCATCGCTGAGTTTGAGCGTAATAGTGGTACTTTTTTGTCTAAAGATTCACCAGACCAAGAAATAAAGATGCACGGAATACATAAAGTTGCGCCGTTATCTGTTTGCATAATATATGCAGGACTGGTTGGATCCCATGCTGTATAACCACGAGCTGCATTAGTTACACGGATACTTCCGTTAGGAAATGATGATCCGTCTGGCTCGCCTTTGATTAACAAGCTTCCAGTGAATTCTGTAATTGCTTTACCCGTAGAATCAGACACGATGAAACCATCATGCTTCTCTGCAGATGCGCCTGTCATTGGGTAGAAAATATGTGAGAAGTAATTAGCGCCTTTCGACATTGCCCAATCTTTCATCGCCGCTGCAATAACATCAGCCGTTCCAGCATCTAAAGCTTTTCCAGTTGCTACTGTTTTCTTGACCGCTTTAAAGGCTTTAGAAGACAATGCTTCTTCCATTTTTACTAATGTAAATACATCAGTAGCCCAAATTTTATCTAAAGGCTTAGGCTTCTTAACTGACATTGGCTCACTGTTAGTGATCTGAAAAATCGCTTGTGCGCGTGACTCACTTCCACTCATTGGGTAACTCCTTAATAAACTTTAAATTTCTTTTAACTAAAATAGTATAATCTTCAGTGCGTTAGTATACGTAAGTATAATATAAGCAAAAGGTGTGCCAAGTATATGAGTGATAATTGTTTCTAAGTTCTGTTTATAAGCTAAGGATAAATAGCGTTTTTTTAGATAGTTTGTTTTATTTAATCTGAACAGTAATAACATTTACGCACTAAATTACGGCAAATAGAGATTATATGCACCTTATAAGTGCAATAAATTAGGTTTTACATAAGAATGACCACAATAAACTGGGATAAAACAATAGCCGCTAGTTGGCGAACAAGACAAGAAAAACTCAAAGTAGTGAGTGATGTTGACTTACTAGAGATGGATAAGTTGCTTTGTATTGATAGGCAAAAAAAGGCGTTTATCGGCAATATTGAAAACTTTTTAGAAGGCAAACCAACCAATCATATTTTGCTTTGGGGCGCACGTGGCACGGGTAAGTCATCCTTAGTAAAAGCCGCTTTGAATAAATATCACAAGCGTAAATTACGTGTCATAGAAATCCCTAAAGATGATTTGCGCTGGTTGATTGAGATCACCGATGAGATTCGTAATCTTGATTATCGTTTTATTATTTTTTGTGATGATTTATCGTTTGAAGAAGGTGAAACCACTTATAAAGAATTAAAAAGCACTTTGCAGGGTTCGATTGAAAAACCACCAGAGAATGTGTTGATTATCGCCACATCGAATCGTCGCCATCTAATCCCTGAGCGCATGAGCGACAACGAACAATCTAGTTTAAACGGCGAAATACACGCCGCTGATACAGTGCAAGAAAAAATGTCTTTGGCTGATCGCTTTGGCATGTCTTTGTCTTTTTACCCAATGACTCAGGATGAATATTTATCAATTGTGGATATGTTATTTGAAAATGAGAATATTGAAGATCTTTCTCATCTTCATGTTCTAGCAGCACGCTTTGCTGGTGAGAGAGGCAGTCGCTCAGGGCGAATAGCCGAACAGTTTTATAATGCATGGTCGATTGATAATAGTTTTTGTAAACGTAAGATTGATTAGGGGAAGGCTAGAATAATGCACAAAAACCATCACAAGCATCGCGAAACAATTATTTTAGCTTGCTCATTGGATGTATTTAAAAAACACGTAAAAAGGTGGGGCTGTCTTTTAATATAAAAACTAATGATATTAAAAACCAGAACCATCCTTCTGCTCTTTTTCATCCTCCCTAATCCACAGTTCGTAGTCCATTCCCGAAGAGAATAAGCATAATAGAATCCCCATACCATCGTTGGGTGTACTGCCATCTTTAGTAACAATTCCTAAAGGGATAAGATTAAGTACTGCCCCAGCCAAAGCGGCAAAAGCGAAACTTTGAAGTGCTATTCGAGTGTAATCGTTTGTGATGGTGAATAATTGATCGAAGCCACCAAGCCAATAACTAATCATAAAAAATGCAAGTAATTCAATTCCTGGACCCGCAAAGTAAATTAAAGCATGTTTAAATCGTGCTAAGTTGACAGTTTTAGGTGCGATCTGCACAAAGCCTTCTAAGGGAATCGAACGAATTTCTACTGGTGCATTAAATAAGCGACTGACCATCATGATTTTACCGACACCCAAGACCACTCGCTTTACCTGCCAGCCTAAAATTTTTGCCATTAAAGCATGACCAAATTCATGTATGAAAAGCAAAGGAATCCAGAACACCACAAACAATAATGCACCTAATTTTTTAGGTTCGAAGTTTGTGGATATTTCCATAAACATCATAAATAGAAAAGCGATGCTAATGACAACAAGGAATATTTTTTCACCTTTTGAAATAGGCTTTTTATCGTTGTCGCGTTGATCAAAATACATAGGCATTTCATAAACAGTTATAATGAATTTAGGCCTTATATTATAACAGACAGAGCATTCATTATGATCAGCAGAGCAAATTATCAATTACCTGAAATCAACTTAGAAGTGCCTTTAGAAACAGTTAAAGAAATCTGTGAGGTTTATGGTTTACCTGAAATTTGGGCAAAAATTGAAAAAGATACTCCGGCTAAACCATTCGTGAGTGATGGCTGCACGATGTGGCCTGATATCACCAGTGGCATTAGTATTTACGAGGCATGCTTTCTACATGACCTTAAATATTGGTGCGGAAATCCTGGAGAAGATGTGGATAGATTAAAAGCCGATGCCGAACTGATGATGGATGTAGCGCGCATCAGAGATTCAGTAAAAATGGCTGAAATCATGTTTCATGGTGTTCGTAGAGGTGGAACAGAACATCTCAAGCGAGCCTTCTCTTGGGGTTTTGGTCGGTTTTGATAAGAATTTCAATTTGCTAAAACTCAGCTTTCAACTGTATTTATTTAATGATATTTAATGAAAATGGGTAATCGAAATCGCCCTCACGAAAAACCATTACTGCAGCCATCACTGCAAACACAAGTCCGCCTATTCCTGTCATGAACGCCAACGCTATAATAGGCTTTATCAAAGCGGCAAGTAATGTACATCCAAACGCGATAACCAAGATAGTTAACTGAAAATTAATCGCTTTTTTCCCTTGGATATCAAGATAGCTACTCTCATGTTTTTTTAGCATCCAAATCAATAATGGCCCAAGTGCCAATGCAAGTGGAAATAACATTCCAGCAAAAGCAGAGGCGTGGATTGCAGTTGCCCATTTGCGCTCAGTAAGATTATTTGGTTGTAATTCTTTGCTCATTATTTGCCTAAATTCAAAAAGTTTTGTGGATTAAAAGTTCCATACTACTGACATCACATAGCCTTTATCGGAAAATCATTAAGTATCAGCTACTATTTGATATAATCGAGTCAAATTCATGTTTTTCAAGGCAAATTTATGAAAACCTTAGCTCCTTTATATTGTGCTCTTTTATTAATTGTATCGCAGTCGGCCGTTCATGCTGATGGTTTATATAAGTGGAAGGATGCACGAGGCAATACTCAATATGGAGACAGACCTCCTGCTAATGTTAATGCGAAGTCAATAGACCTTCCTAAGATCACTATTATTGATAACTATGCTGATCAGTGGAAACCTATTAAGTTTGATGAGCCTCAAACTGACACAGCGGTAAAAGCAAAGCCTAAAGTAAGTAAAACCTATACTAAATTAGCCTTCTTAGCCCCAAAACAGGGACAAGGAATTCGCGCTAATAACGGCGATGTGTCTGCAATGATTAGTATTAAGCCACCATTGAAAAAAGGACATCAATTGGTTTTTTCTGTTGATGGCGAAATAATAGGTAAAGGAAAGTCACGAACTCAGAACTTTTCAAATCTAAATCGTGGAAGTCATACTATCGGCGTGAAAGTTATTGATAAAAGAGGAAAGACACTTAAAAGTAGTTCTGTAGGATTTAATGTACTGCGTACCAATGGCTTAAGCAAGACTCAAGCAAATACTGCACCTCAAAAGCTACCGCAAGCAAGATCTTATAATGCTGCAAAGCAATAGATAAAGATTTAATATTGATAACAGTAATCCGTATTAACCTCTTTTAAGTACTATAATTTACAAATTAAAAAGACACCCCCCTACTTATTGGCTGTTTCTGACTAGATTAGTAACAAACAGTGAAAAGTAGGGGGGTGTCTTTTTGTATTCTAAAAAAAATTAGGGTGTTAATCTTAGCCGATACCGTAATAACTACTCATCGCCTGAACAATCTCATCACGCCAAATAAATCCAATGAATCCAGCCAGCGCTAACCAAGGGCCGAATGGAATCGGCTGACTTTCTTTTTTGCGTTGAATCAACATCAAAGAGATGCCGACAATCGCGCCAATAAAGGATGAAGCAAAAATGGTGAAGGGTAAAATCTGCCATCCACCCCACGCACCTATTGCCGCAAGTATTTTGAAATCGCCATATCCCATGCCTTCTTTTCCCGTTATCAAACGGAATAAATGGAACAAACTCCATAGCGATAGATAACCGATCATTGCACCTAATACACTGCTTTGAAGATCAACAAAAAGATGCTGATAGCTAACTGCTATACCTAGCCACATCAATGGGATCGTTAGATTATCAGGAAGCAGCATAGTCTTTGCATCAATCAAAGACAAAGTAATCAAAGTCCAAGTAAATATAAGTGCAGCAAGTGCTTGCCAACCAAATCCCACTTCTGATGCTACAAAAACAGAAATCAAAGCAGTCAATATTTCAATGATTGGATATTGTATTGATATATTGGTTTTACAGGACGAACATTTACCTCTTAAAAACAAATAGCTTATTACAGGTATATTTTCAATCGCAGTAATCATATGTCCACAAGTAGGACACTGTGAACGCGGTACAAATAAGTTAAATTGCTTAGAAGATTCAGTGGCAGACTCGCTGTCTTCGCCCCCAAATAACTCCTGACATTCTTCACGCCAGCCTTGCTGTAACATGATAGGAATTCGATAAATAGCGGCGTTTAAAAAGCTACCGACTAATAATGAAAACAGCCCTACGACTGTTAAATAAAAGGTAGTATTCTCCCTCAGCAGAGCAATAACTTCCATTTAGTTGTCCCCTATTTGTATCGACATATTTGTGACTATATCGACATCCCCTAAGTTCTATTCCATTTTTAAAAATCAAATAGAGCAATAACAATTAATCCATGTTTTAAGCTATTTTAGCCTACTGCAGCGCCTAATTTGAATATTGGCAAGTACATTGCAATAACTAAGCCACCCACTAACACACCTAGGACCGCCATAATCATCGGCTCCATTTGTTTAGAAAGTGTATCAACTAAATCATCGACTTGTTCTTCAAAGTAATCAGCTACTTTATCTAGCATTTCTTCTAAACGACCCGACTCTTCGCCAATTTTGGTCATCTGAACCACCATGCTCGGAAATTCTTGAGTGGTAGTCATCGCTACGTGAAGCTGCACACCTTTTGACGTATCTTCTTTAATCTGAAGTGTCGCATCTTCATAAACCACATTTCCCGTAGCCCCGGCAACAGCATCCATTGCCTCAACTAAGGGTACACCCGCAGCAAACATAGTAGAAAGTGTTCTTGCAAAACGAGCCACTGAAGATTTATTAATAATCACACCCATTAAAGGTATTTTTAATGACAATCTATCAACAAAGCGATGGAATTTTTTCGAGCGACGACGCGCTTGAGTGAAAGCTGAAATTGAGCCAATGATACCAATCAATGGTATGTACCAATATGCTTGCAACCATTCTGACAGACTTATAACCCAAAGTGTAAATGCAGGTAGGTCAGCGCCAAAACCAGCGAATATATCTTTAAATGTTGGAATTACCCATATTAACATGATGCAAGAAACAACCATTGCAGCCATGACAACAATGACTGGATACATCATTGCCTTTTTAACTTTGGCCTTCATTCTTTCAGTTTTTTCTTTATAAGAAGCAACCTTATCGATCATATCTTCTAAAGTACCTGCTTGTTCACCAGCACGGATCAAATTTACAAATAAGCTATCGAAATACAGAGGATGATGAGCCAATGCACCAGCTAAATCATCTCCACCTTCGATATCTTTAGTAATTTTCTTAATCAACTCACGCATCGCTGGTTTTTCATGACCATTACTGATCAGTTCTAGCGATTGCACCATTGGTACACCGGCGCGCATCATCGTTGTCAATTGTCGAGCAAACTGTGCAATATCTATAGGCTTGGGTTTACCCCCAGTCATACGATTACTTTTCTTTTTAATCGTTTTTGGGCTAATTCCTTGACGCCTTAATTCAGCACGCAAGAAATTCTCATTCGTCGCTTGGTTTTCACCACGAATTTTTACACCATTTTTATTGGTGCCTTCCCACACAAATGTAGGTTGATCTAATTTACTGTTACTTTTTGCAGATGCGGTTGCCATAACGTTTCCTATTATTAATCTTTAGTGACACGCTCAAGTTCAGCCAGAGAGGTAATGCCTTCTCGTACTTTAGTTAATGCAGATTGACGTAGATCAAGGACTTTTTCTTTTTTCGCTTGAATTGCAATCTCTAAGGAGTTCGCATCATTCATAATCATGGTCTGCATTTCAGTTGAAATAGGCATAACTTGATAAATACCTACACGCCCTTTGTAGCCGTGTGAACAATCACCACAGCCTACTGGCTCATATATTTCTATTGAGTCTACTTCTTTCTCATCGAACCCCAGCTGAACAAGTGCTTGTTTTGGGACATCTTCAACCAAGGACTTACACGTTTTACAAAGCCGACGTGCAAGACGTTGAGCAACGATTAAGTGCACCGCCGATGCAATATTAAATGCTGGAACACCCATATTGATCAAACGAGTTAATGTTTCTGGAGCGCTATTGGTATGCAGTGTAGATAAAAGTAAGTGACCAGTTTGTGCCGCTTTCACTGAAATTTCAGCGGTTTCCAAGTCTCGAATCTCACCTACCATGATGATATCTGGATCTTGACGAAGGAAAGCTCTCAGTGCACTAGCGAAAGTTAAGCCTACCTTATTGTTAACATTAACCTGATTGATACCAGGCACTTGAATTTCCGCAGGGTCCTCCGCAGTAGAAATATTTCTCTCTGAGGTATTCAGGATATTTAAACCCGCATAAAGTGTCACAGTCTTACCACTACCGGTTGGACCTGTTACCAGAATCATTCCATCGGGCTTTTCTAAGGCACTTAACAAGTCACTCTTTTGCTTAGGATCAAAACCAAGCACATCGATACCCAAAGCTGCTGTATCAGAATCCAAAATACGCATTACGATTTTTTCACCGTATAACGTAGGCAATGTGTTCACACGAAAATCTATATGCTTATCTTCTCCAATCCTAAAATGAATTCGTCCATCTTGAGGAATTCTGCGTTCAGAAGTATTCAGTTGAGCCATAACTTTGATACGAGAAGTCATGCGTCTCGCTAGAGACTTAGGTGGCATACTTACAACTTGTAACATGCCATCTAAACGGAATCTAACTCGAAGGATTTTTTCGTAAGGTTCGATATGAACATCTGATACTTTTTTGTTTATTGCATGTAGTAATAATTCGTTAACAAATTGAGTGACATCTACGCCCGAATCGTCGTCTTCTTCCTCTGATTCTAAATCAGCGGTTTCAACAACCATATCCTGAGCGGCAGCATCAGAGGATATTGACATGCCCGCAGTTATCGACTCATCATTAGAGTTAGGATTGAGTAAACTCTGTAATTTGGAATATTCAACAATTACCGGCTCAGGCATTAGCTCAGTGGCAAATCTAACATCACTCAATTTTGATAAGAAAAATGGGTCTGCAACAGCAACCGTAAGTGCTTTACCCATCCTAAATAATGGATATAACTGTGCTTTGCGCATCATGTCTTTAGGTAGCAATACCTCGACATCCATGGCAACTTCAATTGTACTTAAGTCAATTAAACTTAAACCAAATTCTTTACTGTTATATACAGCTAAGTCAGTTTCATCAACTAGCTTACGTTGGGCTAGATGAGTAGTAATAGATATACTCCTCTCCGTAGAGTCTATTACAGCTTTTTCTGCAACCTCTTGGGGGAGTTTGTTATCTGCTACCAATTTCTTTAACAGACTAGGAAGATTTTTACTTTGAACCGTAGACATTTTTTATATTGAACTCTCTGTCTTTATTATTAGTTTTTATTAGACTAGTTATCATTCTACGATTAGTCCGATTGTTTGCAAAGAGACTCTAGATAGTCGGTAGATTTAATTCATTTAAAACATCACATTATGGCTAAATATAGGTAAATAATATATTTGAGTTGATTAGATACTTGGTTCTAGTACCTTAGTCCCTATGATAATATCATTAATATCTTTAATTTAACCTTGAGTAAAAAATGAAATCGTATTTATGTATAGTATGTGGCCTTGTTTATGACGAAGCAGAAGGCTGGCCAGACGATGGCATTGCACCAGGTACAAAGTGGGCAGATGTCCCAGAAGATTGGGAATGTCCAGATTGTGGCGTGGGTAAATCTGATTTTGAAATGCTTGAAATTTAATTATTTCCGCTTATTTTCTAAAAATTAACACATGAATAATACTAAGAGAACAGTACTATTCTCACAGCATTGTTTTATGGTATGCTTTTTGTTCGCTTTTTAATTTATCCTTATACACAGGAAGCTTCATGCGCATACTTGGCATCGACCCAGGTTCACGAATTACTGGAATTGGCATTATCGAAAGTGATGGTCGCTATAGCCAACATGTTTATAGCACCTGCATTCGTTTGGGAAATGATCCTTTCCCACTTCGCCTTGGTAAAATCTATAAAGAGATCGAACTCATTATTCGTGAGTTTCAACCACAACAAATGGCTATTGAAGATGTATTTCTGTCAAACAACCCATCATCAGCATTAAAATTAGGGCAAGCTCGTGGCGCAGCCATTTGTGCCACTGTAATGCAAGATGTTCCTGTTTTTGAATACAGCGCCAGAGAAATTAAACAAGCCGTAGTAGGCAAAGGTAATGCCGACAAATCCCAAGTACAGCACATGGTGAAGTTACTCCTGAACCTATCAGGGAAGCTTCAATCAGATACTGCAGATGGACTCGCAATTGCTCTTAGTCACGCTCATGTCGGTTCAACCAAACAACGTTTACAGGAAGCACTGTTAAAATGATTGGATTACTAAGAGGCATTCTCCTCCAAAAACAAGCACCTGATTTATTACTTGATGTAGGTGGTGTCGGTTATGAATTACTCGCCTCACTTACTACGTTTATTGAACTACCAGAGATCAATAACGAAGTAACACTCTACACGCATCTCATTGTTCGTGAAGATGCACATACACTTTTTGCATTTAGTTCAATTGCAGAACGCGCCTTGTTTCGACTCCTTTTAAAAGTTAATGGTGTTGGCCCAAAAATGGCGTTGGCTATCGTTTCGGGTATGACTGCCAATGAGTTTGCTCAACGAGTGCATAATAATGATATTTCAGGTTTAACAAAATTGCCCGGTGTTGGTAAAAAGACCGCTGAACGTCTCATTATAGAAATGCGGGATCGTTTACCAGAGCCATCAGATCAGGTAGAAATTGATGGTATTAACGCAACCCCAAGCATCCGTAATCTTGAAGATGAAGCAGTATCAGCATTACTTGCATTGGGTTACAAACCCACACAAGCGAGTCAGATGGTGGCTAAACATTCAAGCGGCGGGTTATCTGTAGAAGAAATTTTACGTAAGGCATTGAAGGCGAGTCTTGGATGATAGATTACAGCGATAATGAAAATAACAACGATAATAGTAGCTTTTACAACGACCGGATTATCTCACCCGTTGCAGGTTTAGACGATGCCGCTAAAGATATCGAAGAAAAAATTCGCCCACAAACACTTAAAGACTATGTTGGTCAGCCAGCTGTTCGCGAACAGATGGAAATATTTATTCCTGCAGCAAAAGCTCGAGGCGAAGCATTAGATCATGTCTTAATTTTTGGTCCACCTGGATTAGGTAAAACAACTTTATCGCACATCATTGCCAATGAACTAAACGCAAATTTACGCCAAACCTCAGGACCTGTATTAGAAAAAGCAGGTGATTTGGCCGCGTTACTGACCAATCTTGAAGAAAACGATGTGCTGTTTGTGGATGAAATTCATCGTCTCAGTCCGGTTATCGAAGAAATTCTTTATCCTGCTATGGAAGATTTTCAACTAGATATTATGATTGGCGAAGGTCCTGCAGCGCGTTCTATTAAATTAGATTTACCCCCATTCACCTTGGTCGGTGCAACTACTCGAGCAGGTTTACTTACCTCCCCACTACGTGACCGTTTTGGTATCGTGCAAAGATTAGAGTTTTATAATGTAAAGGACTTAACTCATATCGTGACGCGTGCTGCAGGTATTTTGAATGTCAGTATTGATAGCCGAGGTGCTGAAGAAATCGCCAGGCGCTCACGTGGAACTCCTCGAATTGCGAATAGATTATTAAGACGTGTGCGTGATTATGCTCAAGTAAAGTCAGACGGCAAGATAAACAAAGAAATTTCTGACCTTGCACTCAATATGTTAAATGTCGACGATCTAGGGTTCGATCATATGGATCGTCGTGTATTACTAGCTATTATGGAAAAATTTGATGGTGGCCCTGTTGGAGTTGAAAGTATTGCAGCAGCCATTGGTGAAGAAAGAGGCACGATTGAAGATGTAATCGAACCCTTTTTAATACAACAAGGTTTTTTAATGCGCACTCCACGCGGCAGAACAGCAACGCGCCATGCCTGGCAACACTTTGGTTTAAAGCAACCTAAACATTTAAGAAATGCTGAAAATCAAGATTGAAACGTAATTAATAAATAATAAAGACACCCCTACCTTTTTCCCTGTTTTCCCAATAAATAAACTCTTTCATAAGCTATTATTAGCTTATGCCAAGCAAAAATAACTATTCAGTATCACGCAGAGCGTTTATTTTCATTTGGAAAAAACTCTGCAAACTCACGATGAAGGTTTTCTATCGGAGTTATGAAGTGAGTGGCGAAGAATACATACCTGAAAACACAGGAATTATCCTCTGCGTTAATCACGTTAATGCGCTAATTGATGCAGCAGTATTACAAGCCTCAACCGATAAAGACATTCGTGCGCTTGCTCGGGATGGTTTATTCAAAAACCCTTTCTTAAAGCCCATCTTACAGATGATCGGAACTGTTCCGATTTATCGACGTGAAACAGAACAATCCGATACTTCTAAAAACCAAGATACCTTCTCTAGATGTTATGAGTTACTAGCCGAAAACCAAACTCTAGTTATCTTTCCAGAGGGACAAAGCCATTCAAAGTCATTCGTTCAAGAAATAAAAACAGGAGCTGCAAGAATGGCTTTAGGGGCCATTCAAACAAACGGGGTTGCTCCTGTCGTTCTTCCAGTCGGCATGACATTCAATCGTCAAAAAAGGGCAAGAACCGAAGTCTTAGTTCATTATGGCGATCCTATAGATTTAACTGTACCTGAAGGTATGAGTGAATATGATGCGGTTCATTTAATCACTGACCGAGTACAACAGGGTATTGAAGGTGTCACGCTTAACACTAAATCATGGCAAGATTTAGACCTTGTAAAACGCCTTGAACAATTCTTTTCTCTTCGCACCAGTAAAACAGAAGGAAAAATTCCAGAACAATCTCACAAATCTAGGAAAAAATTAAGTGAGCGTTTTCAAGCATTACAACAACTCATCGAAGTACAAGAATTATTAAAGCAGCACGAACCAGAAAAAATACGCAGCCTAATGAGCAAACTACGCGTTTTCGAACGGCTCTGTCAAGCCTGTGGTATCAGCAATTACCATCTAGCTATCAAATACCAGCCTTTGCTATTAACACTTTATACACTGCGTACTTTAGGTATCGTCCTTATTGGTTTCCCTATCGCAATATGGGGCCTCATCAACAGTATTATCCCTTATTCACTAACTCATTCTGTTACTAAAAAAATATCTAAAAAGGTTGATCAACACGATACGGCATGGGTAATGCTCGGCATGCTATTTTTTGGTGTCTTTTGGGGCATTCAGTGCAATTATATATTCAGAAATTACGGTTTTTATTGGTCATTATTTTATTTGAGTTCGATTATTTTAGGCAGTGCCTTAGCGCTTAATTTGAAAGGCGAATACCAAAGAACCATTGCCAACCTTAAAGTCTTTTTCCTGTTTATGCGTAAACAAGATCTGCGCAGCTACTTAGAAACCAAACGTCGTGAATTAGAAGTTGAACTCGCACATATGGTTCGTATCGCAAAACGCTTGTCTAAAGCTAATAACGACTAATAATTTAGCATTTATTCATTAGATAAAATTAAAAAACACCACAGCCTTTTGGGCTGTCTTCAGTGCGACCCAACAAATTATCTCTCATTATTTTATTGTGGGTATCGTTCTCACTCTTCTTGATTCCAGAGGAGTCTAAGTAAGCACTTTTTACCTAACACTGTGATAGCATTAAACTATGAAAGAACATACTCCAGATCAAGAAAAAGCTCCTAGTTTTAAAATTCCCGTCCGCGTTTATTACGAAGATACTGATGCAGGCGGCGTAGTTTACCATTCGAATTATATTAACTTTTTTGAACGTGCTAGAACCGAATGGTTAAGAGCTTTAGGTTTAGAACAAGATTATTTGATAGCAGCACATCAATTAGTCTTCGTAGTTCGTGCCCTTAATTGTGAATATTTAAAGCCTGCACTATTTAATGATGAACTTTTTGTAACAGCAGACATCAGAGAGTTGGGGAAGACGAGTGTTGTTTTTAAACAACAGGTTATTCGAGCCACGCAAAATGAAGAAAAAAGTAAGCATGGAGATCATATAGTTTTGGCAGAAGGTAATGTAACTGTCGTTGCTGTAGATTCGATCAAGTTAAGACCCAAACGACTGCCAGCGTTTTTACTAGAAAAAATAAACAAATAAGGAAAACTCAATGACATTTGATCAAACCATACTCACGCTAATTTTGGATGCCAGCCTAATTGTTAAGGCAGTCATGGTGATCTTAGTATTAGCTTCTCTCGCATCGTGGACGTTAATGTTTATCAAACGAGGGCAATTACGAAAAGCGGAGAAAAGATTAGAAGTATTTGAAGATCGTTTTTGGAGTGGCATTTCCTTAAATAAACTCTATGGCGATCTTGCTAATCGACCTGATAGAGATGGCATGTCTGCGATATTTTTTAATGGTTACCACGAATATGCAAGACTCAACAAAGGTGAAACGCCACGTTTATTACCCGTGACTGATACAGCTCAAAGAGCCATGCGCGTCGCAGAAACACGTGAAATGGACAAACTTGAACAAAATTTATCATTCCTTGCCACAGTCGGCTCAACCAGCCCTTATATAGGATTATTTGGTACAGTATGGGGCATTATGAATTCATTTATCTCTTTAAGCCAAATGAAGCAAGCCACACTTGCTGTCGTTGCCCCAGGAATAGCAGAGGCTTTGATTGCTACTGCAATTGGACTATTTGCCGCTATCCCCGCAGTCATTGCCTATAACCGTTTCGCCGATAAAGTTGATCGTATTGGAGTACGTTACGAAAACTTCCGTGAAGAATTCACTACGCTACTCGAACGCCAAGCCATTCTAACTAAGGACAAAGCTTAAACATGTCACGCCGTAATAAAAAACGCCGCGCGATGGCAGAGATGAATGTCGTTCCTTATATCGACGTTATGCTCGTGTTACTGGTTATTTTTATGGTCACTGCACCAATGATGCAATCGGGTGTTAATGTGAACATGCCAGATGCGGACGCAGCTTTGCTAGAAAGTGATAGTAATCAACCTCCATTATTCATTGCTATTCGTGAGAATGGCGACATTAGCCTAGGTAATTCAGAAGAAGTGATTAGCACCGAAGAACTCACCCAACAAATGCAAGGCCAACTTGGCGAAACAGGCAATCGTCCTGTTTATATTCGTGCCGATGGCAATGCTATTCATACACACGTCACGCGCGCCATGATTGCTGCACAAAATGCAGGCGCAAAGAAAATTAGCTGGATGACTGAACCAGTCTCCGTTCAGTAATAGAACATGTTTAAACTTATTGCCAAACATCCTGGAGCAGTTATCGGTGCAGTGATTTTTCACCTACTGATTGTTGGTTTATTTTTTCTTAGCTTCGATTGGACTAAAAAGCCTGAAGTCGCAGATGCAGGCATTCCAATTTCTTTAGTCTCTTCTGATTCGCTAGAACCTCAGGCAAATAATGTCGCTGAGGAAGAATCTGCAAAGCCTTCTGAAAAGGATCTTTTGAAAGAGCAGGAAATAAAAGAGACATTAAAGCAGGAGAAGCTTTCACAAGAAAAACGTGCTGAAGAGAAAAAAGTAGAAACAGAAAAACTAGCACAGGAAACCTTAGAAGAGGAAAACAAACAAGCTGAAAAAACAAGAAAACTAGAAGTTTTAAAATTAGCAGCATTGAAGGCGCAAAACCTCAAAAAAGAAAATGATGCAAAAGTACTAGAGCAACAAAAATTAGTTAAAGCTCAAGAACAGAAACAACTAGAAGAAAAAGCTGCCTTAGCTGAAGAACAGGAACTTGCCGAGAAAAAAGCTCAAGAAGAAGTAAACGAAGAAAGAAAAATCGCGGAAACAAAGAAACTAGCAGAACAAAAGCGCACTGCTGAAGTTGAGGCTAAAAAACGTAGAGCCGATGCTGCTGCATTAGCCAAGAAACAATCTGAAGAAAAGAAAAAGATCGCAGATGAGAAGGCGAATAAAGAGAAAGCTGCAGAAAAAGAACGTCTTGCGGAAAAAGTTGCTCAGGAGAAGGCAGAGAAAGAAGCAAAACGGAAAGCCGAGGAAGAAAAACTAGCACAAGAGAAACGCGAAAATGAACAAGCCGAACGCCTAGTTAAAAAGAAAGCAAAGGAAAAAGCGGCGGCTAAAATAGCAAAAGCAAAAGCGGCCAAAGAAAAAGCAGAAAAAGATACAGCAGAGAAACTGGCCGCTAAAAAAGCAGAATATCAGCGTAAATGGCAAGAAGCACAAATAAAAAAGAAAGCTGATGCGGCCGCCGCTGATGCAAAACAAAAATCAGATGCTGTTGCTGCAGCACGTCAAATATCCTTAGAAAAAGAACGCAAAGGTGCACAAATTTCTTGGGGAAGTCGTGTGCAAAAGCACGTAGATCGCCGCTGGCATCCACCGCCAGGAACTAAGGGCAAGCAAGCGAAAGTTAAAATTACTATTTCTAATAGCGGTTTTATTGCAAATGGTATAAATATCCAATCTTGTACGGGGAGTGTTGAATTTTGCTCATCGGTAGAAGAGGCTTTCGAACGCTCTGAACCTTTACCCAGACCACCCGGCAAATATAATTTTAGTAAATCAGATCGAACTATTACGTTTAAAATGGACTAATAACTATGATTAATAAATTCATTCCAAAAACTATTCACAGAGTCATCGTTAAAGCTTTGAGCATATTTTTATTATTCGCCGTTTCTCTGCCGTCAATGGCAGAACTAGAACTGCGTATTTCAAAAACCAGTGATGACGGTATTCCAATCTATTTAGCGAATATCGCTGGTGGCGCTAATGGCATTATCGAAGCTGACCTCAAACGCAGTGGCCGTTTTACCGTAATCGACCGAAGTAAGATCAATAATCTACCGGCCTATGGTGCACCTCTCAATGCAGGTGCCTATTCGAATATTGCAGATTACATTGTGCGTGGAAAGACATTAAACGGTGGCTTAGAAGTTGAGTTAACCAGTACTTCAGATAATGCTAAAACAATTTATAATATTTCATCTAACAGTAATAACAGACGTGTTGCACACCAAGCGGCAGACAAAATCTACGAAAAAGTGACTCGTGAAAGAGGCGCTTTTGATACTCGCCTTGCTTATGTGACAGTAACAAATAAAACCAGTAACAATCGGATGTTTAGGTTGTATGTTTCAGATTCTGATGGTCATAGGCCTAAAGCGATACTGTCTTCACGTTTACCGGTTATGTCACCAGCATGGTCACCTGATGCGCAAAAATTAGCGTACGTATCATTTGAGGAAAACACCTCTGCGATTTACGTACAGAATATTTTTACTGGAAAAAAACGTAAGATATCCGCACGTGATGGTATCAACGGCGCTCCTGCTTGGTCTCCAGACGGCAATCGTTTAGCGATGAGTTTATCCATTAGCGGCAGCCCTGATATTTATGTCGCCAACGTCAACAATGGTGAATTAACTCGGGTAACGACTTCTTCTGCAATTGATACCGAACCTTCTTGGAGTGGCACTAATTCAATTGTATTCACATCAAATCGTGGTGGTAGTCCGCAGTTATACCGTACCTCGGCATCAGGTGGTTCTGCTCAACGCTTAACGTTTGATGGTAAATATAATAGTGCTGCAGATATCGCTAATAATAAATTGGCCTATGTTACGGGCAATCGAGGCGCTTTTCATATTGCGCTTAGATCAGTGAATAATTCTGGTTCAGACAGACTATCAAATGGCCAGTTAGATGAATCACCCACACTTTCACCTAATGGTGCAATGGTGGCTTATACCACTTTAAAAAATGGCGATAATACCCTCGCTGTTGTGAGTGATAACGCCAAAGCAAGACAGTTTTTAACTTCCCCTGTGGGCGATGTACGTGAGCCTGCTTGGTCACCCTATTTAAACCAATAGTACCTAAAACACCAATCAAAAGGATTTAGTTATGAGAACAACAACGATACGATCTGTATTTACTTTATTATTTAGCACTTTGGTATTAACAGCCTGTAGTAGTCAAAATGTAAAAGATGACACTGTCGGTAGTGGTGGCGATAAACCCACTGTTACTAGCGATACTTTGAAAACCGATGGTAACTCCAAGATAGTCACTTCGGAGCAAGATGGAAGTGAATTCAATTATTTACCAGGTACAAATAACGATCCAAATAACACCCAAGACATCAGCTTGGCTGGTCTGAGTGACCCTAATAACTTATTGTCGCAACGTGTTATTTATTTCGATTATGATAAAGCGGCGATTCGCCCAGAATACATGGTGCTCATTAATACTCACTCAAAGTTACTGTCAAAGTATCCTAATTTAAAAATGCGCCTAGAAGGTCATGCAGATGAACGTGGATCACGCGAATACAATGTGGCATTATCAGATGCGCGATCTCAATCCGTTAAGAATATTATGGTTGCACAAGGGCCGGACAGCAACCAAATGAGGACCATCGGTTTTGGTGAAGAAATACCTATAGTTAGTGGTCATAATTCATCATCATGGCAAAAAAACCGTCGTGTTGAGATTAAATATGATGATTACTAAAAACTTCACATAACATCATTAGCAAAAATATAAATACAGCCCTTGATAAGAGGGCTGGTAATAATAAAACAAGGATAAAATATGTATAAACGTAACTTAGGGTTTTTAGGCTATCTCCTTAGTTCAGGCTTATGTTTGATGATTATGATTACACCTGCGTCCGCTGAAGTGAACCCACAATCTATTATTCAAATATTCCAACGCTTAGAGATTTTAGAGAAAAGATCACGTGAATTAACAGGTGAAAATGAAGTTTTAAAACATCAAATTGGGCAGCTTAAAAAAGTGCAAAAACAAGGCTTTTTGAATGTAGATGAGCAGATTGATGAAGTGCGTCAGAGCATGAAAGAAAAAAAGACCGCTCAAACTACTCCAATAATTGAGCCAACAGCAATTGAAACACCCGTCGTAAAACCAGCACCAGCAGTACCTGTTAAACCAGAAACTCCGGCAGCTAAACCAGCGGCAACGGATGATAAAAAAGAAACGACTAATACTAAGCCAGAAACCTCTCTACCGATAGTTAAGACCGATGGGGTAAAGACTATCCCTCCAACGGCTGAAGAACTGGCAGAAGTAGAATCAAAAGGAAAAATCAGAGCGCCAACTGCGTATGAAAAAGAGACTTATCAAGCAGCATTTAACACCATGAGTGCTTCGCCTTCGGCGGCGACAAAAGCGTTTAAAGAATATATTAAACTCCAACCTAAAAGCCCTTTAGCGGCAAATGCTCAATATTGGATTGGGGAGATTATGTATTCACATAATAATTACAAAGGTGCAGTGCAAGAGTTCATTAAGGTTTTACAACAATATAAAACTAGTAGCAAAGCTCCTGATGCTGCAATTAAACTGGGATATAGTTTTTATGCCCTTAAGAATTGGACCTATGCCCGCAGAACATTTGAAGATGTTTTAAAATACTTTCCTGATAATAAGAATGCAGTCAGCTTAGCAACTAAGCGTTTAGAGAAGATGAAGGCAGCAGGTAACTAATAAGTAACTAAGCAGCTGTTTTATTCTTTAAAAAGACAACCCCACCTTTTTGCCACTTTTTCTTTTAACTACCTCAGTTTGGTTTATAAATAACCAAGCTACTTTTCACATAAGGGTTATTAGGATAACGACGGACTACTTTGTCCTGAACCGCAATCGCTTCTGGCTTGTGCGTATAAGGTCCTAAACGTACTTTATACAATCTACTGTTATCACTTGCACTAGCCACTACAAAAGCAGAATAACCATCACGAGCGAAATCATTCATTATTCCTTTTGCTTGCTCTAATTGCTTAGTTGCAACAAGCTGCACGCCATAACCGCTGAAATCACTACTTCCTGAAGTTGATTTGCCCGAGACTTTATCCGATAAATTGCTAACGAAAGTTTGCGTTTTATCTAAAGAGATTAAGCCTTTATTTTTAGCAATAAAAGCTCCGTAACCCAAGCCACCTATGATGAATATCATCAATAATTGATTTATAGCGCCAGTTTGTTTACTGAGTCTTTTTTTACCATCATTACTAAGGAACTGAGAATTGCCAAAGCTAATTGGCTTCGTTTGATAGGTTTTATTTTTCATTATTATTTCCCTAATGTTATCTCTTAAAATGAAAAGAGAATATCCATTAGGCAATTATAGATCAGCAAACATTTATCCAGCATGAATACTAATTAGCGAATGTCGACGCTAATGAGCCTTTAGCCTTTTGGATCTTCGAAGAAAATGTAAGAAGTTGAGTAATCACTAAACTCAAAATAGATTTTCTTTTTTTCATTCTTATCAATCACATTATTCAAATTAGCATCTAAAAACCCATACCCATAGCGATAAGGACGATCTTTTTCATTGCTCGTTCCTAAAGCTGTTGTTAACTTATCTATTTTCATAAAGCGCTTTACGAGAGTACTACCCGCATATACTTCAAGAATACCGTTTGTACCTGTCCAGTTATTTATAGCTCGTCCAATCTGGTTTTGGCTTTCTTGTGTACAGCCCACTAATCCCGTAATTATGGCAAATGAAGCTGCCAATAGTAGTTTCTGTTTCATCATCTATCTCCTATAATCAATGCATGATACTTTACTATGTGCACGACCCAATGTGTAGCTGGTGTTGGGGTTTTCGCCCAACATGGGCTGAAATAAAAGCTAATTTGCCTGAAGCAGTAGAAGTGAAATACTTATTAGGCGGTTTAGCACCTGATTCTAGCGAAACTATGCCAGAGTCGATGCAATCTGATATCGTAGGTTATTGGCGTCGTATTCAACAGCATATTCCTGGGACTCAATTCAATTTCGATTTCTGGGACAAATGCGAACCACGTCGTTCAACCTATCCTGCCTGTCGTGCTGTTATTGCAACACGTAAACAAAACCCTGAGCTTGAATTGGAGATGATTGAAGCGATTCAACAAGCTTATTATATGGGTGCGCAAAACCCTTCGAATGAGAGTACTTTGATTACCTTAGCAGGGGCACTGGGGTTAGATGAGCAACAGTTTGCCTCAGATTTAAATAGCGCTGAAACTCAGCAAATATTAGAAGCTGAAATGATGACAGGTCGTCGATTAGGCGCTCAGGGCTTCCCGAGTTTGATTTTAGCAAAAGATGGACAAGCTCAGTATTTGCCGTTGGATTACAACAGTGCTGATAATGTGCTGAATTTGATTAAGAGTGCTATTTAGGATTTTTAATCAGTCTAAATATATAAAAAGACACCCCCCACCTTTTTATCACTTTTTCCAAGAGATGAAATATTCAATGTAAGTGAATGGCTTACTTATGCATCAGTCAGATAGCTATCCCAAGCAACATCATTGTTCCCAATAGCGAAGAAATAAGGATTCAACAACGAATCTTTAGTGTTATATAAAAGTGGCGTCATATCCGTTTTCACGATACTACCGCCCGCTTCATCGACAATACAATGTGCAGCCGCAGTATCCCATTCTGAGGTCAACCACAAACGAGGATAGAGATCAGCGGTGCCTTCTGCAACCATACACATTTTTAAAGAGCTGCCCATGCTCTGTAAATCATATTCACCAAGATCTGCTTTAAAGTTATCTAAAAATTTCTGCATCGCATCACCCGAATGCGCTCGACTACCAACAAAAACGGCTTGATCTTTAGTAAATCCGCGTGCTTGAATTGAATGGGCCTCAGAAGTGTAGATTTTACCTTCTTGTTTAAAACTTCCATGCCCTTTAAAAGCGAAATAGCTCAACTCAAGTGCGGGTGCATAGATCACACCTAGTATCGATTTGTTTTTATGGATCAAGGCTATATTTACAGTAAAACTGTCACCACGATTAATGAATTCCTTAGTCCCATCTAAAGGATCAACTAACCAGTAAGTTTCAAGCTTAGAACGCTCCACAAAAGATAAATGTGCTGATTCCTCTGAAAGAAAAGGAAATTGCGTCGTAAGGTTTTTTAGCTCTTTTTCAATATGTGCATTCGCGGCTAAGTCTGCGGTCGTGACTGGGGAATCATCTGATTTAATTTCAATATCAAAATCGGTCTCGTAAACGGCCATGATTTTTCCACCTGCTTCAATAGCGATCCGACGGATTTCTGGTAACAATTCTGGCAATAGATTTAGTATTTCAATCGTAGATAATAGTTGAGTCATTTTTCCCTTTTCTTTTTTTAACACGGATGCTAAAGAATCGTTTTCTAATTAACGCTTATCTAATAAGTTTTTCACTAAATACAAAGCCGCAATACTTCGACCTTCAGTGAAGTCTTCTTGTATCAATAACTCATCTATTTCACTGATTTTCCATTCAATCACTTCAAGTTCTTCCGGCTCATCACCTTCTTCACGGCGGACCTTTAGATCTTCCGCAAGAATAATACTGGTCACATGACCCATATAACTGGGCGCAAGACTCAAACCTTTCAAGAAAGTGAGATTAGCGGATTCATATCCCGCTTCTTCCATTAACTCTCTATTCGCTGCATCTAGCAATCCTTCTCCTAGGTCAACCTTACCTTTTGGGAAACCTAACTCGTAGCGTTCCGTACCTGCACCATATTCACGAATTAGTAATAAGCGGTCTTCTTGTCCTTCGGTACGTAAAACTGGCACGACTAAAACGGCGCCAACTCCGGTACTAGCAACGCGTTCGTATTCGACTTTTACGCCGTTTGAAAACTCTAAATCAAGTGCTTCAATTTTAAATAATCGGCTAGTGGCAACGACTCGTGTTTGGTGTATGGTTGGCTTTTGTTTCATATGTGGAGTCTACCTCTTGGCGCACGCAATTCCCATTGATTGGCAATCTATTCATACCGTTTTTTTAGACATGGATGGTACATTGCTCGATTTACACTTCGATAATTACTTTTGGCTGGAACATATGCCAAAACGTTATGCTGAAAAAAATAAGTTACCTTATCAACAAGGTAAAGATATTCTGATGAAACATTCAGAGTCTACCCAAGGCTCTTTAGATTGGTATTGTTTAGATCATTGGACGAATACTGTTGAAATGGATGTGGTGGCATTAAAACATGAAGTCGCTGATAAAATTTCTATCCGTGAAAATGTAATCCCATTTTTAAATCATTTAAGAACACTTAAAAAACGCGTTGTGTTATTGACTAATGCGCATAGCAATAGCGTTAAACTTAAGTTTGCTTATGTCGAAATCGAAAAATATTTTGATGAAATAATCACCTCACATGATATCGGTCTCGCCAAGGAAGAGATGGGATTTTGGGAAGCATTAACTAAACATGAAAATTACGATAAAAATAACAGCCTATTTATTGATGACAACTTTGATGTGTTAAATAACGCGCGTGAATACGGCATAAAACACTTACTAACAATAAGTAAACCAGATTCACAAAAACCCATTAAAGATACGCTAGATTATGTAGCTATTGATGACTATCAACAGTTGATTAATGAATAGCGTTAATAACAAAGACACCCCCCACCTTTTGGGCACTTCTCGCCAATATTCTGCTAGAATAGAGCAAAAATAAGACTTAAGTTTAGGACGACTTATGAATAAACAGGCTGTTTCTTTTACCTTCTCAAAGGCTCTTATGAGTGTCAGTAAAATAAAAAATATCTCGCTTTTCATTGCAGGCATATTGTTTAGTTTAAACGCTCAGGCAAATCAAAATATTCTACTCGATTCAAATGGCATTCCTCTATCAGATGAGGTTTTGCTTTTATTGAGTACTGGTTCTGAAAGAATTGACCAAAGTAAAGAATCTATATCTAAAAAACCGATGTCTAAAAAAGACGTCTCGGAATCAAAAAAGAAGAAAACAAAAAAAGTAAAACGCGAACCTAACCCTCTATTAGAAGAGGAATTGCTCGATGCGATGAAGGCTGGACAAATCCCACGCGTTAAACAGCTACTAAGGGCAGGTATCTCACCAACTTTCAAAAACTATAAAGGTGAAACGCCTTTAGGCATTGCGGTATCACGTGGCTGGGCTTCAATGGTAATTAGCTTACTTGAAAAAGGCGCAGATATTAATGAAGAAGGCGCTAAAGGCGTGACTTTAATGCATGTCGCCAGTGCCAAAGGCTTAATCGATGTGGCCAAAGTATTAGTTAAAAATGGTTTGAGCTCATCACAAAAAACCGATAAAAATTGGACTCCATTACATGTTGCAGCACGTTATAACCACTGGCAATTAGTGCAGTATTACGTCGCGCAAGGAGTTGACCCTGATATCCGTAATTCGGATGGACAAACAGCACTTGGACTAGCGAGACATTTACGTTATCCAAGTATTATTAAGATACTTTCGCAAGTAACAAGCAGAAGCTCATTAGACTTTGCCGATTTAAAATCTCGCAAGAAGAAGAGAAAGAAAAGACGCAAAAAACGTAAATCTAAAACATAGAGTCCTGACTAAACTGCTAGTATTAATTGTGCCAATTTTGCGATTGAATCTGATTTTTCCTGATTGTAGTCGAAGCGTATAACTTCGCAATCCACTCGCTTTTGGATATCTGAAAAATTATCCATCGCTTTATCTGTTTGATCTACATTTGGTCTATTCAAAGCAATAGCGCTTAAATTCAAACCTTGCTTCGCTATCGCTTCTACATTCAACAAAGCTTGATTGATACAACCCAAGCGATTCTCGACGACAAGTAATATAGGTAAACCTAGAGATACTGCGAGATCAGCGTTTAAGCCATCATTACAAATAGGTGAATAAAAACCACCAGCGCCTTCGACGTAAAGAAAATCTGTTTCATCCACTCCTATCAAGCAATCTTGATAAAGTTGCTCCAAGGTGATTATTTCACCCTCAAGCATAGCTGCTCTATCTGGAGAAAGCGCCGCTGAAAAACGATTAGGGCAAACAATATCCAATTCATCCGTTTGCCCCATTGCACTGGCTAACTTCCAAGCATCTGTCTCGCTTACATCAGCTGATATGGGCCAGCCTGATTCAATAGGCTTTCTAGCCTGAACGTTCATTTTTAGTTTTTTAAGTTCGGTAATCAATCGAGAACCTAGCCATGTTTTACCAACATTGGTATCGGTTGCAGTTACAAACAAACCTTTCATTTTATTTCATTACCCGATCTATTATTAACGCCATACAAAATACCTGATGCTTTGGCAAAGATTTCATCTTTAGAAATAGCTCCAAAGATGCGGCTATCTGCACTATTGTCTCGATTATCACCCATCACGAAAACATGGTTTTGAGGAATCGTCATTAACTTCATTTTTAATGAGTAAGATGTCTTACTATTACTTGGCAACACATAGCTTTCATTAACCATTTTTTTATTTACGAACAGCTTCCCATTTTTCAATTGAACATTGTCGCCCGCAATCGCAATGACTCTTTTGATGTACTGAACTTTTGACTTAACTTGATTTTTCTTAGACTGATGAAACACAACCACATCTTTTCTCTGTGGCGATTTTTCAGCATAAGCAAGATTAGAAACGCTTATAAAATCACCTGGGAATAATAGCGGCTGCATAGACTTGCTAGGTATTTGATAAATATCAAAGCCAAACACTCTTGGTCGGATATTATCTGTTTTTAAGCCGTAAGGGTTTATATAATAAACCAACACAACACCCGCACTAATGATAAAAATCATAGCAATAAGAAATAAGCTTATGCGTTTAATCATTTGTTACAAAACGGTGTAAAATTAACATATTCCAATATTAGCATTAAACAAATATTAAAGAATTAAAGGCACCTTATGTCGGCTCCAAATACTAAAGCAGTAAAAGAATATCTTCTTGGATTACAAGACTCTATTTGTCTGCAATTAGCAGAAGAAGATGGTCGGGCGTCTTTTGATGAAGACTTATGGACACGCGAAGCAAATCCCGAAAAACCAGGGATGTATGGTGGTGGACGCACACGTTTATTAGTTGATGGCGCTGTTATCGAACAAGGTGGGGTGAACTTCTCAGATGTTAGCGGTGATCAAATGCCCGGTTCAGCCACAGCTAACCGACCAGAACTCGCGGGTCGAAGTTTTAAAGCAATGGGCGTTTCTTTAGTTATTCACCCTAAGAATCCAATGATTCCTACATCACACGCCAATGTGCGCTTTTTTATCGCAGAGAAAGAAGGCGAAGATCCAGTCTGGTGGTTCGGTGGTGGTTATGATTTAACCCCATATTATGGCTTCAATGAAGATTGTAAACACTGGCATCAAACAGCAGAGCAAGCTTGCAAGCTATTTGGGAATGATGTTTACGATGAATATAAAAAATGGTGTGATGACTACTTTTATTTAAAGCACCGTGATGAACAACGTGGTATTGGCGGTCTATTTTTTGACGATCTAAATGAATGGGGCTTTGATAAGTGTTTTGAATTTTTACGATCAGTAGGCGATAGCTTTTTAGAAGCTTATCGGCCTATTGTCTCTAAACGAAAAAACTTACCTTATACAGAAGAGCAAAGAGAGTTTCAGTTATATAGACGCGGAAGATATGTTGAGTACAACTTAGTTTACGATCGGGGGACTTTGTTTGGATTACAATCAGGCGGTAGAACCGAATCGATATTAATGTCGATGCCACCGTTAGTTAAGTGGAAATATAATTGGAGTCCTGAACTAGGCTCTGAAGAAGCCAAACTTTATGATCATTACTTAAAGCCTAAGGACTGGCTAATTGTTTAAAGTAATCGATTAAATAGAAATAGGGAAAAGGTAGGGGGTGTCTTATTTTATAAGAGAAAGCGCGCGACTAGCACTAATCAAACCATCACCATATTCTTGATCACGACCCGGCTTACCTAAATCAACAGCCGTTCTTTTCAATATAGTATTAATGTTTTGATTACCTTTTCGAGATAAAAGTAAAGCGGCAACACCGCTAACATGCGCCGATGAAATAGACGTACCGGTTGCTAATTTATATTTACCACCGGGAGCAATAGTTAAAATATTCACCCCTGGCGCTGCATAGTCAATGAAGCGACCTTTATCAGCCATATCAAATAGCTTTTTATTTTGATCAACAGCCGTAGCCGTTAATACCCCGGGAATCAATGCGGGATAAATTGTACTTCCCCATTTGCCACCATTACCTGCTGCTGCAACAACGATGATGCCCTTATTAACTGCTTTTTTAACCATTTTTTCTACTAATGAATCTTTGCCACCAGTAAAACTTAAATTGATCACATCTACATTACGTTGAATACAAGCATCTAGTGCCTTAGCAACATCTGAAGACGAACCTTTCAAATTATTTGGTCGACCTGCTTCAGCCTTAAATGCCCCAACTGCAAATAGTTTTGCCTTAGGAGCTATACCAATATGTTTATTTTGGCTTACCAGAACTCCTGCCACAGTGGTACCGTGAAGCATTGACGCAGGACTATTTTCATCAATATCAAACAAATCTAGAGTTTCAATGAGCGCTTCTGATAGAGAAGGGTGGAAAATATCAACCGGTGTATCTACCATACAAATAGTAATACCTTTGCCTTTGGTAGTCTCGTGCACATAACTTACGCCAGTTTCATACATCGAATAAGCGTTAGTAAAGGTTGTTGCTGCTGGCTTATATATATTGTTGGTCGCCGCTTCAACTTCCTTTTCTTTTTGATTGATCGTTTTACTTAAACTAAGTGGATTTTGTCCTTTAGTTTTTGCAACCAACATTCCGGTATTAACAGAAGATAAAATAATTTTACTGCTAGTCTCTAATCCATATTTATCGGCAATACTATTTACTGAATCACCCTTGTCAGCAGGATAAAGAAAAATAATTTCATCTTTTACAAAGTTAGTTCTTGGCGGTATTGGGCGATCTGGCTCGTAAACAAAATCAAAATAAAGCGGTTCCGAATCCTCATCTTCTATAAGATAATTTTGCGCACCGACAAAACTCACTAAAGTAGTGCTAAAAAGCGTGAGTAATACTTTATTTAAATTAAAATTCTTCACCAGCAAACCAAATTAATTCATCTTGTTTCATGAGCGCGCCAATTATCTGTGTAGTTTCTTCACTATTTAAAACTTGCTTGAAACTAATTTGATAAACGCCTTCTTTATTAGGCACGCTTTCGATTTTTGAAAGCTTACCTTTTAATACTTTATTATTTCCTAAATCTGTTGAAGAGCCATTAAACCCAACCAACAATACTGTCTGCGAAGCATTAATAAGCGTAGTTTTTTGATCAAGTGGTTGAGTTACAGCAGAAGCAGGAATGAATTCACTTGATTGTGTAAACAATGGCGCAACAAATGCAGTTAGCACAGCTACAGACAAAACCAATATACCAACACTAGCTATTCGTGCATATTGCGGAACACCAGCGGGTATCAAAGTATCAATGGTGTTTTTAAATTTTTCTAGTAAAGAACCAGTTTGATTTACTTGTTCTCGCTCTTTTGTTTTATTTAATTTCTCTGCAACATCAATCATAATGAAGACTGACTTTAGACGTTCATCTGCAGGTGGTATTAAGCTTTTATGTAGAACAGAACTATTTGCAGAGACTTTAGAAATCACCTTCTGCTCTTCTTCTAGCTGAAATTGTAGTGAAGGATAGGTTACCAACATTTTTTCAAAAAATGCCTGATCATCTACTGAAAGCTTGCCAATAGCGTACCATGGTAATAGTTCCAATACCTCATCGGGTATCTCACTTTCACTGTTTTTAGTATTTTTATTCATAGTTACATTAATAGACCTTCGTTGCTCAAAATGGCTTTTAAATGTTTTCTAGCATAGAACATACGAGTTTTAACCGTATTTTCTGAAACATCTAACATCCCTGAGATTTCTTTAATTGATAGTTCGCGAAAATAAACTAGCTCTATTACTTCCTTATGTTTTTCGCTTAACTTCCCAATACTTTCAACTAATTGTTCATCTCTTTCTGTAGCTGCCATTTCTTCATATGGCAGAAGGTCTGTATCCTCAATATTTAATTGTTCAAAATTATCATCTTGTAAAACTTCTTTACTCTTTCGCAAATAACCAATCATGCGGAATCTTGCAATCGAATGTATCCAAGTTGAAGGTTGTGACAAACCAGAAAACGTACCTGCTGATTTCCAAACCTCAATCATTGCTTCATCTGCCATATCTGACGCCAGTGCAATGTCATTTTTCAACATACGGCAACAAAATTTAATTAACCTCGGTTGAAAAATTTTATACAACTCGGTGAATGCGTCTCGATCACCGTCTGCAATCCTTTTCAACAACAGAGCATGATGCTCTGCACCGTTATCTTTCGATTGCTTATTACCGTTATTTTCTGCATTCATTTACTGAGTGTTCTCTGTACAAAAAAATGTTCATAAAAGTTATACAAATTTTAAACATTAAAGATAATCGGCAATTTTACACTTTTGCATGAACCTTTACCAAGTCTATTAACACATACCCTGTGAGAGACGCTGATGATGGGCTTAATTGGTCAAAGGGGATTTTGTTTACCAATATAATAACTAACCAGATTAAAAAGGCGCTATAACGGTAGCTTCTTTTAAACCGGCTCCCTCGCAACTTTAGGCGGACTTTATGTCCGCTTTTTTTTGCATAAAATAAATTTCAGCATACAATGCTTGCACAATCACCAGAGCCCCCTGCTATGCAAGACAATATCAGTTTAGGATTCGTTATGGATCCAATCAGCAATATCAATGTTAAAAAAGACAGCACTTTTGCGATGATGCTAGAAGCACAACGCAGAAATCATTCTATCTTTTATATGACTCAATCAGACTTATTCTTAAAAGATGACACCGTGTACGCCAATATGACCCCTGTAAAGGTCATGGACAATTCAGATAAATGGTATGAACCTGGAGAGTCTCAAATCAGGCCATTGCATGAATTATCCTGTGTTTCGATGCGTAAAGATCCGCCATTTGATATGGAATATATATATTCGACCTATCTTCTGGAGTTAGCAGAGGAAAAAGGCTGTCTCGTTATCAACAAACCTTCCAGCGTTCGCTCTGCAAATGAAAAACTATTTACTGCTTGGTTTCCTGGTTGTGGCCCAGAGATTTTAGTTACAAGAGATATGGATCGCCTTAAGAAATTTCATGATGAGTTAAAGCATATCGTCGTTAAACCTTTAGATGGTATGGGTGGCTCAATGATTTTCCAGATTCTTGAAGGTGATGCTAATCGAAGTGTCATTCTTGAAGCTATTACTCAAAATGGTACACAAACTGTAATGGCACAGCGTTATCTGCCTGAATTCAAAGATGGTGATAAGCGTATTTTGATGATTAATGGCAAACCATTTCCACACGGTTTGTCACGTATTCCTGCTAAAGGCGAAAGTCGTGGTAATTTAGCTGCAGGCGCCACTTCAGAAGGCAGAGATCTAACTGAACGTGAACTAGAAATTTGTGCAATTGTCGGCCCAAAACTAAAAGAAATGGGTCTTATGTTTGTTGGCTTAGACGTGATAGGAGATTATTTAACTGAAATCAATGTGACTAGCCCAACCTGTATTCGTGAATTGGATACAATTTATTCAGCAAATATTGCAGGCTTATTAATCGACGAAATAGAAAAAGAATTAGCAGGAGCAAGCTCATGAACACACGTGTTAAATGGTTAGATAATATGACCTTTGTTGGCGAATCACCCAGCGGACACTCTGTCGTTATGGATGGTCCTCCTGAGGCTGGTGGACGTAACCTTGGGGTTCGCCCAATGGAAATGATATTACTAGGCCTTGGTGGTTGTGCTTCTTTTGATATTGTTTCAATGCTGAAAAAAGGTAAACAAGATTTAGTTGATTGCGAAGTTGAAATCAATGCCGAACGTGCCGACTCAGATCCGAAAGTATTCACTAAAATACATATGCACTTTATTATCTCTGGCAATGACTTATCTGAAAAGCGTGTTGCTAGGGCAATTGAGCTTTCAGCGGAAAAATATTGCTCTGCTTCTATCATGCTCGGTAAAGCCGCAGAAATAAGCCATAACTACGAACTTAAATAAGCTAGATACTACCTATGATCAGAAGAATTCGCTTAGGTATGAGTTTTACAATACAGTTGCGCGCTTCAAACCGTTTTTCAAATAAAAATAACTAAATAATAAAAATAAGCTAAGATTTAGGCATGAAATCGTTTTATAAAATAACGCTTTGTTTACTGTGTATCAGTATTCAAACAAATGCTTTTGCGGCAAAACAAACTTCTGAGCAAGAACTGATTCATGCTTATAATGTTTTAGTTAAAAAAACTCCAGCTAAACAAGCACCAGCTAAAAAACATATTGCTGCTAAACAATATGTAAAAACTACTAAACAGACGAAAAGAACACCGCAAATTAACGCCGTGTTGATGGCAAAAAAGCAGATCAACAAAAAGTATCGTTGGGGTGGGACCGATCCATATAATGGTTTTGATTGCAGTGGCTTAATGCAATATGTCTATAAAGCTTCGCGAGTACATATTCCAAGAACTGCGGCAGCTCAATTCAAACATACAAAACGTATTTCGATGAAAAACCTAAAAGTGGGTGACTTAATTTTCTTTCATACGCGCAGAACTCGCGCAAAAGTGAATCATGTAGGTATTTATCTGGGTGGTGGGAAATTTATTCACGCTCCACGTCGTGGAAAACTGGTCTCAATTACTGATCTGAATAGCTACTGGCGAAGAAAAGCTGTAGGTGCTGGACGCGTTTAATATTAGTTAGGTATTAGATAGCCTAAGGACTTAAAGTTTCTTTTATATATAAAAGATACCCCTTATTTTTTGCCTATTTCTCTTTTAAGCAAGGCTAATTAAACCAGTAAAATTAATTAGTAGTTTTACTCTCAGTAGGCGTTTCTTCGCTTGGAGCTGCTTCTTCTGTAGTTATCGTTTCTGTAGTAGCCGCCTCTGAAGAACTTTCTTCGGTAACTGGCGCGTCTACTTCTGTAGATGTTGTTTCAGTAGGAGTCGCTTCGCTTTCTATATTTTCAGTAACAACTTCTGCACTAGCGTCTGAAGCTGCCATTTCACTACTCATTGGTACACCCAAGTTCATTGCATTGCCATCGACTACAGGGCGCATTACCATAAGAACAAACACGGTAGTGGCTAAAGCTATAAAAATTAGCATTCCAATTGAATTGTTTGAAAGTTTCATAAGTTCCAATTCCTTAAATTTGAATAAGTTTTAAAGTATTTTATCATTTTTTGTGACTTCCTGTTTAGTAGCCTCGGCTCAATGATAGGTTTCAATTGTTTAACTAAGTCGTGCGACTCAATGAGTAATTAGCCAATTCGATTAGAGCCGTTTTGAATTCGTTATCAGGAAGATCAGTTAAACTCTGATTCGCAAGCTGTGTTTCTCTTTTAGCTGCTTCAATCGTATATTCTAAAGCCTGTGTTTTCTCGATAATTTTCATGACATCATCAATATACTCAAGTCCGCCTTCTTCGATTGCACCTCTAACAAGAGCTGCATCTTCGGCTTCATTATTCTCTATACTTCTACGCATTGCATAAATTAGAGGTAATGTCGGCTTACCTTCGGCTAAATCATCGCCTACATTTTTGCCCATTTCTTCACTATCGGCAATGTAATCGAGAATATCGTCAACTAACTGAAACGCCGTACCTAAATGCACACCGTATTGAGCCACGGCTTTTTCTTGTTCTTCTGAGAGACCTGCGAGAACTGCGCCTAATTGACAGGCTGCTTGAAATAACTTGGCTGTTTTAGAGTAAATAACTTCAAAATATCGTTCTTCACTGGTATCAGCATCGTTGATATTGAGAAGCTGTAGTACTTCGCCTTCGGCAATAGTGTTGGTCGTTTGAGCCATAATACTCATGACACGCATTTCATTCACGTCGACCATCATCTCAAAGGCACGTGAATATAAGAAATCACCGACTAATACTGCGGCTTGATTTCCCCAGACGTTATTTGCCGTTTCTTTGCCACGACGCATATCAGACTCATCAACTACATCATCATGCAATAAAGTCGCGGTATGAATAAATTCGACGATTGCTGCAACATCAACGTGTTTATCGCCTTCATAGCCGCAAGCGCGCGCCATTAACAAGGCAAGCATCGGGCGTAAACGCTTGCCACCACTATTAATAATGTAATTGCTTAATTGATTAACCAGAACCACGTCTGATTGCAATCTGCGAGTGATTAACACATCTACAGCCTGCATATCCGTTTCAACTAATGATTGTATCTCTTTATAATCCACGCTTTATTTTATACTCTAATATTATTGCTAGTTACGAACTAGCGAATGCTAGGTAGATGCGCCTTATCTGTCAAGCTCCATAGCTAAAAACATATGCTTAGTCACTGATGTATAATCATCACTATAGAAGTGATTAAGATTTGACTAACGCGCAGACTGCTTGTAGAATCGCGCGGCTTAAAACTAAATTATTAAGTGGTTGAACTCCTAGCTTCAACTGCGATGTTTGGTAGTTCTTTATACAGCTCTCTTATAAAGAATACTAACAGGCATACACTATAGAATAGAGGTTATTCAAATGGCTCATAAAAAAGCAGCGGGTAGTACAAGAAACGGTCGCGATTCAAATGCAAACCGCCTTGGTGTTAAACGCTTCGGTGGCGAAACAGTTAAAGCAGGCAACATTATTGTTCGTCAACGTGGTACACACTTTCACCCAGGTACAAACATGGGTTGTGGCAAAGACCACACATTATTTGCAAAATCTGACGGCGTTGTACTTTTCGAAGTAAAAGGCCCTAAGAACCGCAAATTTGTTAGTATCGTAGCGGCGTAAATATATAATAATTAAGAAATCATTCTTAATTATATAAAAAAGCTCCGCTAGTCGGAGCTTTTTTATTGCCTCCTTTTATTAGAAGGTATCAACACCTTTTTGACTAGCCCTTAGTTATATTTTCTTAACAAACCAGATAAACTCTAATCATGAAATTTGTAGATGAAGTCGTAATAACCGTAAAAGCTGGCGATGGCGGCAATGGTTGCGTGAGCTTTAGACGTGAAAAGTACATCGAATTTGGCGGCCCAGACGGCGGCGATGGTGGAGACGGCGGTAGTGTTTATCTACAAGCAAACAAAGGTCTAAACACCCTTGCTGATTTTCGCCATGTACGCTTTTATGAAGCAGGTCGTGGCGCGAATGGTTTCAGTCGCAATATGACAGGGGCCAAAGGAGAAGCAAGAATAGTACAAGTTCCAATCGGCACCATGATTTACGTTGAAGAAACCGGCGAGCTTATTGGAGACCTGACGCAAGATGAAGAAATGGTTAAAGTAGTTCAGGGCGGTTTCCATGGCCTTGGCAACCTTCGCTATAAAAGTTCAGTTAATCGCGCGCCACGTCAATCAAAGGGTGGCTCTGAAGGCGAAACACGTGAATTGCGTCTTGAAATGAAAGTACTGGCTGATGTTGGTCTTCTTGGTTTACCAAATGCAGGTAAATCAACGCTAATCACCAACGTTTCATCAGCACACCCGAAAGTTGCAAATTATCCGTTTACTACACTCTATCCAAACCTTGGCGTAGTCAAAGTCGACTCTTACCAAAGTTTTGTCATTGCTGATATTCCCGGAATCATCGAAGGAGCAGCAGAAGGTGCTGGCTTAGGCATTCAATTCTTAAAGCATCTTTCACGTACTAGTTTACTATTGCATTTAGTTGACGTTGCGCCGATGGACCCAACAGAAGATCCTGTACATTCTGTAAAAGTAATCGAAAATGAATTAAAGAAATTCAGTGATGAATTAGGTGAGCGCGAACGTTGGTTAATTCTAAATAAAATCGATTTGCTACCTGAAGACGAACGCAAAGCACATTGTGATGACATCGTAAAAAGACTTAAATGGGAAGGTAAAGTATTCATGGTTTCAGCTGCGACAGGCTTGAACACTAAAGATCTAACCAAAAAAATCATGCAGACGATTGATGATCAGGTTTATTTAGCAGAACAACAGGCTGAAGAGGATCTAGCTGAAACAGCAAGAATGAAAGCTCAAGCAATTGCCAATAAAGAGATGATGAAAAAAGACAAAGAATTAGACTAATTATTAGTTATCAGAAACTAATTACTAAATAAAACTTTATAACACCATGAATCGAACCGCTTACACACAACTAGCAAAACGCTGGGTAATCAAAATCGGCAGTGCATTGCTCACTAAAGATGGCAAGGGCTTAGATTACATTGCCATGGCTAAGTGGACCAAACAAATAGCGAGTTTACGCCAGCAAAATATTGAAGTTATTTTAGTCTCATCAGGTGCAGTTGCAGAAGGCATGAGTAGAATGGGCTGGACTTCTCGCCCTACCGATTTAGCAGAACTTCAGGCCGCTGCAGCTATCGGTCAAACAGGCTTAATAGAAGCCTACGAAACCGAATTCAAAAAATACCAAATTCAAGCCGCGCAAGTGCTACTCACACATGATGAAGTTAGTAACCGCAAGCGCTACCTCAACGCCCGTAACACTCTACGTGCATTACTTAAATTCAAAGCATTACCCATCATTAATGAAAATGACACGGTTGCGCTCGAAGAAATGCGCCTTGGAGATAATGATACTCTCGCTGCGCTAGTAGCAAACATCACTGAAGCAGATTTACTTTTAATTCTGACTGATCAACAAGGTCTATTTACGAAAGATCCTCGTCATAATAATGATGCAGAACTCATCAGCGAAGAATCTGCCAGTAATGCCGACTTGCTTTCTTACGTTGGAAAAATCGCAACCACACTTGGCAGTGGAGGCATGGCAACCAAACTAATCGCTGCACAACGTGCTGCAAAATCAGGTTGCGCAACTATTATCGCCTCAGGCAGAGAAAGTGAAGTTATTTCACGGATCGCCAATGGCGAAAGCATCGGAACCTTTCTAAAACCTGACGAATCTCATCTCAGTGCTAGAAAGCAATGGATAGCCAGCCAAGTTCAAGCAAGTGGCTCACTTGATCTCGATAGCGGCGCAAGCAAAGCCATTCAAACTCAAGGCACTAGCTTATTGCCAATTGGAGTAGAAAGCGCGATAGGTAACTTTAAACGCGGTGATGTAGTTGATTGTAAAAACACTAAAGGTGAAGTTATTGCACGCGGACTTATTAATTATTCCAGTATAGAAGTATCAAAACTCGTCAAACAACCCAGTAATATGATCAGTGAAATAGTAGGTTATTCAGGCGATACTGAATTGATACATCGAGATAACCTCGTTGTACTCTAGGTTGTACTTTAACTAGATGATAAATATCTTTTAAAAAACCCTCCTTTTTAGTGAGCTTATCATTTTGTTTTTAAAAACGACTAACTCAATTATTTGCCTAAGCATTGACACTTTTCATTTATAATCATTCCATTATTCAAATAGCTCGTTTTCTAAAGGAAATTTTTGACCTTCGCTAATTTCATTTTTGTGATTTTTATATTAGTTTCGATAGTGATTTTTATCGTGCTGGTATTGCTCATGCGCCAAATAAAAAAAGATGGGCGCTTGCCACAAGAAAAAATGACGACCCTTGCCGCAGTGTTATTTATTCCTGCGATTGTCATTTTCGCCTTACTGTTTAAAAGCATTTCAAATTGGCGCACTGATATTCGTCAAGAACAGAATCGCATCGAAATCGAATCCTTTATCGCTAGTGTTTATGAGCCCTTAGCAAATTCGCGCTCGACATTACGTACGAATTTATTGGAGATGCAAACGCTAATTCAAAAAGTAGAGACGATGGAACTGATACACCCGAATCATATTGATCTGATTCGTATGGTCCGACAGCAGTGGTCATTAGGCCATGCCTCCTTGTATCAAGCATATACCGAAACAGACAAAGAAGTGCGGCGTGCCTGGATTGCTCATAACACTATGGATAGGCAAGATGTGTTGTTGAAGTTTTCTAAGCAAGCGGTACAAATAGAAGCGCAGATTAAGAAAGCTCAAACTAACTATCAAACACATCTATATAGCGTGCAGGGTGAGATGGTAAAGATGTTGGATCGCGCAAGAAAGCTCTTAAGTTCAAATCGCAGTCCGCCAAAATCTAAACAACAAATAGCGATTAACCAACAGCTTCGTGAAAAAATCAGACCATTAAACCCAGGCGTAACAACTGACCTTTTGAACTTCATTGGCTCTTTAGATATGAGCTTAAAAGGTGATATGGAAATACTGCATGAGTTGATACGAGTGGCTAGTCAGCAATCTGCCATTATTCGTGACCATCTCTATAAAAACCGTGATTTAGAACAACCACTAACCAAAATCATCAACGATTGGAAGTTGCTAGAAGACAAAACCAACAAAAGCTTACAGCAAATTTATTATGCGATTGAAGCAGAATATGTGGTGCTTAGATTAGGCCTACTTCAAGATAGTCCTTCAATTAAGGCTATGAATCAAACCTTGTTAAAAACTATTCCTGCTATTAAAGGTGAAGGTTTGAAACAGAAAAAAAGAATTGATCAGAGTTATAGTATTAACTTGAGTGGCAATTAGTTTTAAAGACACCCACTACCTTTTTGCCTATCCTTCGGTTTTAACACTCTTTTATTTTTATTCTCTTCAAAAGAAAACTATGCACTTGACCAGCCTTTGCTTGTTTCAATATCTGTAACCCAAAGTCACTCCAATCGAAATTCGCTTCGGATTCATGCTCTAAATAGATCAAACTATTTTCATCAATTATGCTTTCGGCAAATAAATAGTTTAGAGATTTTTCGATTAAGTCTTGTCGATAAGGCGGGTCTAAAAAAACAATATCAAGTGCCGTATCTGGTTTTTCTATTAGACTTAGAAAACCCAAAGCATCACTTTGAATGACTCTTGCTTCGGCATTTAGTAATGCCAGATTAGCATTAAGCTGTGCGGCGCACGCAACATTTTTCTCGACAAATATAACGTCTTTTGCACCACGAGATAAAGCCTCAAAACCCAAGGCTCCACTGCCTGCAAACATATCTATACAATTTGCTCCGTGGATATTTCCTTGAAGCCAATTAAACAACGTTTCTCTAATTCTATCTGGAGTGGGACGTAAACCCGGCGCATCAACAAAAGGTAATTTACGACTGCGCCATTCACCCCCAATAATTCTGAGGGTGTTATTACTCTTAGCGTTGCGTGTATTAATTTGTGCTTTGTTTTTTGCCACTGCTTTCTTCGCCATCGGTTTTTGCAATATCAGCTTCGCCACCAACAATAATAGTTAATAGTTTGTCTAAATCAACGCGACGCTGAAAAGCATCAATTACTTCATCACGAGTCGTTTCGTTAACTACTTTAGTAAAGGTATCTAAATAATCAAGTGGCAAGCCATACATGCCGATCATTTCGATATAGCCCATAATATCGCTATTACTGGCTGTGCGTAATGGAAAGCCACCCGTAATATTAAGTTTAGATGCTGTTAAATTTTCTATTGATGGACCTTCTTTCTGGAAAGTTGTTAACACTTCTCTTGCTACTTTAATCGCTTCATCGGTCTGTGATAGTTTAGTTTGTAGACCCACCATAAATGGCCCCTTTTCTTTCATAGGAATAAAGTAACTATAAACACTGTATGAAAGCCCGCGTTTAACGCGTATTTCTTTCATTAAACGAGAAGTAAAACCACTACCGCCCAATTCGTGATTACCTAAATAAAGCGGAAAATAATCTTTATCGCCACGTTTATTACCAGGTTGACCAATAAAGATATGCGCTTGTGATGACGGATATGGAATTCGGATGGTTTTTGCTGCAATTAATGGTTTAACTTCAGGTATGGCTGCGGCTTTCTCACCTAAACCTTTATCGCCACCTAAAAGAGCCATTGATACTTTTTCAGCAATTTCCATTGCCTGCTTTTTATCTATTGAACCAACTAATGCTATCTGCCCGTTTTTATTTACAAAAAATTGTTTATAAAAAGCTTTTAAGTCGTCCGTAGACATTGCATTAATAGTTTCTTCATTGCCGTTTTGCGACTGACCATACGGATGATCTGGATACAGGTTTTCATAAAAGGCTTTATTCGCAATCGAACCTGGATTTTGTTTTTCAGCTTGTAGTCCAATTAATGCTTGTTTTTTCAAACGTGAAAAATCCGCTTCAGGAAATTCTGGCTTCTCAATTACTTTTAACCAACTCGACAATGCCGTTTCCATTTGCTCTTCAAGCGTCAAAGTTCGCAGGCTAATTGAAGCTGTGTCTCTACCTGCATTAGCTGAATAATTTGCACCCACAGATTCAAATGTTTCTGCAATTTGGTCGGCGTTTAATCCAGCAGCACCTTTGCTGAGCATGCTAGTAGTCATACCCGCAACACCAAGCTTATTGCCATCATAGGCACTACCTGCAGCGAACGTGAGGCTCAAATCTAGCATTGGAAGCTCTGGCACATTAACGAAATAAACGCGCAAACCAGATGATGTTTCCCAGTTTTCAATTTTAGGCGCTGCTTGGCTTATTTGACTGACAATAATTAATACCGTTGCTACTACAAACTTTGATGAATTTAATTTCATAAAATCGAATTGTAATTTATTTAAAAATGACATTATTGCTTCTCCTGCTTTTCGCCAAGTGGCAACGGGATCAGTTCCGCAACGGTCAAATGGTTTTCGATTAGGTATTTTTTCGCCACATCCTGAATTTGTTCTGCAGTAACAGCAAGAACACCAGGTACATATTGGTCGATGTATTTATGTCCTAGGCCAACCGTTTCTAGTGAGCCGAGTAAAGTAGCCATGTGTTCAATTGAATCTCTTTCAAAAACCTCACCTGCAATCACTTGGGCTTTGACTCGTTTGAGTTCAGCTTCGCTCACCAATTCAGTTTTTAAGGTTTCAACTTCAGCAAGTATTAATTCTTTTAGCTTCTGTGTAGGAATACCTTTAGCTGGTGTGCCAGAAATAACTAATAGATTCTCTAAACGACCATAGCCGTAATAACCCGCATAAGCATTTGCAGCAACTTCTTTTCCTCGGACTAAATTCTTCGCAAAGCGTGCACTGTCTCCACCACTTAGAATATTGGCTAACACTTCAAGCGCATAAGGCTCCCATGCAGGAACTTTTCCTTGTTTCGCGCTTATCATTGCTGGTGTTTTGAAACCCAGGCGAAGACTAGCAAGTTTGGCAGGAAGCTTAAGCGTTATATTTCGAATACCTTTTTGCTCTACTTCTGTTCTGGCTTTTACAACGGGTAATGGATTACTTTTATAGTCACCAAAGTATTTTTTTGCCATGGCATGCACAGCATCAGGCTCAACATCACCCACAACAACTAAAGTAGCATTGTTCGGCGTGTACCATTTTTTATACCAAATTTTGGCATCATCTAATGTCATTCCTTCTAAATCGACCATCCAACCAATCACTGGTGCACGATAAGGACTGTTTAAAAAAGCGATCGCGTTAAACTGCTCACGTGTCAGCGAACTCGGTTTGTCATCTGTTCTCCATCGACGTTCTTCTTTAACTACTTCAATCTCTTTTTCAAATTCTTTTTCATCAAAAACTAGATTACGCATACGATCAGCTTCAATTTCAATTGCTTGCTCTAATTTATCGTTGGCTAATACTTCGTAATAAGCTGTGTAGTCTTGAGAGGTGAAAGCATTATTCTTTGCACCTATAGCAGACACGAGCTTCTCAAACTCACCAGACTTTCGAGTTTTAGTGCCTTTAAACATCATGTGTTCTAAAGCATGCGAGAGACCGGTAATACCTTCATGCTCGTAACTAGTACCGACTTTATACCAAACTTGAATCACGGCAACGGGAGCACGTTTATCCTGTTTGACGATAACTTTTAAGCCATTCTCTAAATCATATTCATGGACTGGATTTTTATTCATTCCATCATCTGCAGCATTAGCGGAAAAACTAAAAACAGAAAGTAAAATAACGGTGGAAAATAAAAAACTAATACGGCTACGTGTTGCAGGTGATAAACTTCTAATCATTATTTTTTTGCCCATAAACCTAAAAAGTTAAGTATAACAATGTTCCGACTATTTAAGAAAAAAAAGCCGAGCGATGAATCAGTTAGTAAAGACCTCGTTGAAAATCTAGTTGAAGATCTCGCGGACGACGATAAAGTCGACCAACTTGACAATGAAATCAGTGCTGATATTAAAACAGAACTAGATACGCATATCGAAGTCGATGGGATCCAAAATTTAGAACCTCAAGCTACAGAAGAAGTTCCTGTAAGTATTGAAAATAAGCCTGAAGTAGAAATGACTACAGAGGCTATCGTAGAAGCTGAAGTGCAACTTGCACAAGAGCAACCAGAAAAGAAAGGGCTTTTTCAACGCTTAAAATCTGGCCTAGCTAAAACCAGTAATACCTTAACCGAAGGCATGAGTTCTTTAGTGTTAGGTAAGAAAAAAATAGACGAAGAAGTACTAGAAGAATTAGAAACTCGTTTGTTAATGGCTGATGTTGGGATGGAAGCGACTCAACGTATTATCAACGACTTAACGCAACGATCTTCGCGCAATGAACTCAATGATGTCGACGCCCTAATGGCCGCCTTGAATGACGAAATGGTCAAGATTCTACGTCCTGTATCAAAACCTTTAGATTTAGATGACGTCGATGGCCCTGCTGTAATTCTAATGGTTGGCATTAATGGCGCAGGAAAAACGACTACAATAGGAAAACTTGCTAAACAATTTCAAAATGATGGTATGTCCGTCATGCTGGCAGCAGGTGACACTTTCCGAGCAGCAGCAGTTGAGCAGTTACAAGTATGGGGCGAGCGCAATGATATTCCTGTGGTTGCACAAGGCACTGGTGCTGATAGTGCTTCGGTTATTTACGATGCGATGGAATCAGCCAAGGCAAAAAATATAGATATCCTTTTAGCAGACACCGCTGGACGTTTGCACACTCAAACCAACTTAATGGAAGAACTAAAAAAAGTTAAGCGTGTAATGCAAAAAATAAATCCTGATGCACCTCATGAAATTATGCTGATTGTTGATGCAAGCATTGGACAAAATGCCTTAGTGCAAGCTAAAGAGTTTGATGCAGCATTAGGCTTAACAGGTATTACAGTCACTAAATTAGACGGTACAGCAAAAGGTGGAATATTATTTGCAATGGCAGAAAAAACAGGTATTCCAGTCAGGTTTATAGGCGTTGGAGAATCTATAGATGATTTACAAGAGTTTGATGCTTACGAATTTACGGGTGCTTTACTTGCAAACGAAGACTAATTAACCGCTCTATTTACATCAATATCCTATGGCTTGTTTATTGAAGATATAAGTTCATACGATACGGTAACAGCAACTCAGTTACTTATTCAAAATATTTAGTTGCCACATAATTTCTCATTATTAATACATATGAGACTGCTTGCAGTAATTATTCGATGAATTCCGAAAACATTAAAAAAATAGCATACACCGACAAAGAGCTGAATAATAAAGGGCTTCGATATAAACAGTTACAAGAGTTTGACACTGAAGTTAACTGGAGTGGATTAGTTGAGTTAATTGTACGCCACTACGTTGAATCCGGTATTGGTATGCTAAAAGTACCTGTAGAAACTATGATTCGAGTATATTTTTTGCAATTAAGATATAACCTTAATGCTCGTGAAGCAGCTATCGCTTTATCCAAAATCGATGTCTTAAGAAATTTTGCGATAATCAACATTAAAACTGATGTTTTGCCTGAAGAAGATTCCATCGACACTTTTAGATCTCTTGTTGAATTAACCGATCTAGCAAATAAATTTTCAGCTGCTTTTAATATTCAACCCATGAAACAAATAGTCAAAGAGGTTTAATATTATCTTTTGATTGCCATCTGAATACCGTCCCATACCTTTTGGCTAATTTCAGTATTACCCAGAAATCGAACAATGATTGATTTACCGTTTTTCTCGAAATCAGGATTCTGGGCAGCGATCTCTTTAAGTTCGCGTTTGGCTTTAATATTATCACCCAATTGCGTATATGCGATACATCGAAAAATGCAGCCGTTCATTAATCCTGGCGCAACTATTTTCTCAGCCTCCATTAATGCCTTTTTATATTTTTCTTCTCGGTAATAAGCTAAAGATAAAATCATATGATACCAAGAGGGATAATTATTAGACATATTCATCGCTTTTTTGACTAAGGGTAGTCCTTCGTCCCATCTGTTCATGAGACAGAAAAAGAATCCACATGCATATTCTATAACTGCGTTAAATTTGTTAATACTCCTGGTAATGCGGAATTCCTCTAAGCATCGATCCCATTCACCTTGGCTGAATAATATTTGGCCTAAAGTAAAATGCGCCTCATGTGAATCCTGACGTAAATGAATTGCTCTTTCTGCATATCGCAACCCTTTATCTAATGATGACTCGATTAAATTGAAGTTATGAACATAGTCTCTACGACAAAGATCAGACATCAAAATATTTGCAATAACATCATCAGAATTCCTTTCTAGCGAAGACTCACCAGCTTCAATAGCTTTAGCAAGTGTCTCAGAATTTAAAGTGTCGTAAAATTGCCTATAATAAGCGAAGACTTTCAATTTATCAGGGATATTATCTTTATTCAGCAACAATACTCTAGCCCAGTCCAAAAGGAGCTTGCCTTGATGAATATCAACAATAGTGGTTATGATTCTTGCAAATATATTTTCTTGATCCAACAATGGGATTTCAGATTGTATTTCGAAGCTTTCAGACCAAACTACCTCTTCTTTAACATCTGTTAAGCGGCAAAGTAATTCATATTTGCCTTTTGTGAGATCCTGCATATATAAATATAATCTATATACTGAATCTATCTCTTGATGCATGCTTGATGATTCGCACTTATCGGAATAAGGATTAAAAACGACAAATTTAGTAAGAACAAAATTACTAAGTTCTTTAGCCAAACAATCAGTCGTTCGAAGTAGTAAACGATTACTAAGCTTACTTTGTGTTACGTCAGTGAAACTAACTAAAGCAATTTTTGGGCCAGAAGACGCTTCTATTTCAGCGCTTTCACGCTTAAAATCTGTTCTGTTAAAATTTGAATTTACGGAACACCTTATTAAATCCGGCGTATATGTCCCCTTTGGGATTGTAATGACAACCTTATTATCATCCGTATTGTTATAAAACTCATTTAAACGTTTACGGACTCTACCACCCATAATTCTTACAACAGGATTACTGTCAGAATCAAAATCGTCAGGCAAATCTAAAGCTTCAACACCAATTGTGTATTGCTTTAGCAGTTTGCCTTCACCGACAAGTGTTTTTTTAACTACGTACTCTAGGAAATGCTTCATCTGTTTCGCAGAGTTAAAATAAATGCTCGCTAGGATTGTTGCTAATTGGTTTTCAACTAATTGCTTTTCTTCCTCACTCATTTCTGATGGAACTAGACGTTTATCAGCCTCCATTTTTGGTTAACCTCGAGCCAACTTTTTCTTGCACAACTATTAAATATATTTTAGAGCTTGATAGTTATAGTCTATCAAGACGATATATTCATAATTAGTTTATTTTTTGTAAAATTAATTATTTGACCATGCCTAGAGTAATCTATTTGAACTTTTGATAGCACTACTTTGCATTATATTTTCTATATCAGTAAGCAAAAATATCAACATCTATACCTGTTTCTCTAATACTATCAGCTCTTGCTGAAATATATCTTTGAAAATTGGCTTCAGTTTTATAAGCACCCGACAATACATAATCGAAGACTGATTGAACATGAAAAGTTCTTAATTGAGTATCGACACGCATAATTTGACTGCCATCATTATTGAAGAAAATCATTGCAGGTAAATATTCCACGCCTAAATCTGTTGCCCATTGTTTAGCCGTTGTATTATCACCATTGGGAGTTATCAACTTGATATCTGAATAACGATCTAGTTGGACTGCTATAAATTTTTCGACTAAAGCTAAAGTAGTTTCATCTTCTAAAGTTTTTTGATGAAGTAAATCACAATTTTCACAGTTTTCAGCTTCAAAAAAAACAGCTGTATATTTATCATCCGAATCTTGGATGTTTCTTCTGTCAAGATTAAAAGCTGGGGTAATAAAAAAGTCTTGTTTATTCAACCCTGACTTGGTTTTAGGGATTATATTTTTATTTTCTATCATAGAAAATTCACTAAATTTAACGCTTTTCTCATGCTTCCCAGAAACATAATTCATACTTTTTTGAAAGTTCTCTATGGGAACATACCCATTAAGTTGATGTATGATTTTTCGATTCTCATCAAAGAATAATAATGTTGGGGTGTATTTAATACCAAGGGCTTCAGCAAAGCTTTTTTCACTGTAGGCGGTGCCACCAACATTAACTATTTCACGATCACCCCACATATTTAAAGCAACTATATCGAAGTTTTGCCGAAACTCATCCACGACTTTTTGATCAGCAAAATTATCATCCCATAACTGATCACAATAGGGACAACCAGGTTGCCAAAAATAAACAACTAAGCGTTTTTTATTTTCTGTTGCTTCAGCAATATCTTCTTCAAGATCTAAAAAACTTTCTTTGAACCAAGTAGGATGAGTAGCATCTTTCGCACCACGGAATTCACCTACTTTTTCAATATGAGCAGCTTTTACCTCTACCTTATTTTCATCTGCAATGACCACAGCTTGACCACAAAAACAAAATAACAATAGTGTCAGAATAAACTTAGTTACTGTAATCATTCCTATCCTCATCTTTAACATAATTTATCTCATCTAATTGTATATATACCGAAATTAATATACATAATAATTCAAGAAGCTCAGATTGCGTTCAGAGATAATATGGGTAAACTGTATCGCTCAAACGGGCATAAAATCAAAACTTATAATGATTGAATTTAAAACAGTCAGCAAACAATATCCAACAGGGCAATTGGCGTTATATAACGTTAACGTACAGTTGCAACAAGGAGAAATGGCTTTTTTAACAGGCCATTCTGGTGCTGGCAAAAGTACCTTATTGAAGCTCATTGCATTACTCGACAAACCTTCAAAGGGTGAAGTCATCGTAGCTGGACAGAATACGCAAAAAATTAAGCCACGTAAAATTCCCGCATTTCGCCGCAATATCGGCATGATTTTCCAAGACCATCATTTACTTGCAGATCGTACTGTTTTTGACAATATTGCCTTACCTTTAAAAATTGAAGGTATGCGACCACAAGATATTAAACGAAGAGTTCGTGCTGCTTTAGATAAAGTTAATCTGTTAGAAAAAGAAAAACAATATCCCCAAATGCTATCTGCAGGTGAAAAACAACGTATTGGGATTGCACGTGCAGTGGTCAATAAGCCTGCAATAATTTTAGCAGATGAGCCTACAGGAAATCTCGACCCTGATCTTGCAACTGATATTATGCATACTTTTAAGCAGTTCAATGATTACGGCTCTACAGTATTAATTGCCAGCCATGACCACGCACTGATTAAAGAGATGAAAAAGCGCATCATCGTTTTACGTAAGGTCAAAACCTAATGGGGGCAAAATATAATCAGTCTGGCTCACTCGTAGGCACTCATGTTGGGCATCACAAAGAAGCTATAAGTTATAGTTTAAAGCGCTTATGGCAATCTAATTTATCTACGTGGATTACGCTTGCGGTGATTGGTATTGCTTTGTGTCTTCCAAGTAGCTTGTATCTGCTGTTACAAAACCTTAAATCACTAACAGATGATAAGCGTGAAGTACCAACAATATCTTTATTCATTAAACAAGATATCTCAGAACAACAAGCACGTGATCGTGGTGAATTGATTGAAGAGCTATCACAAATAGACAAAGTCATTTTAGTACCTCGCGATGAAGCGCTGGCTGACTTTCGTAAAATTACGGGATTTGCAGAAACCCTAGAGACTCTCGATGAAAACCCTTTACCGCATGTATTGGTGGTTACACCTCGTATTGATCTGATTGGTAAACCAACAGAAGACATGCAGCAGCTAGCGGAAAAATTAGAGAGCTATCCAGAGATTGATTTAGTCCAAATGGATCTCGAATGGGTAAGTCGTTTACGCAGTATTTTACGTATTACAGAGAGAGCTATTTTTATAATCTCTGGCTTACTCGCGCTTACCGTATTGTTAGTTATTGGCAACACAATTAAGTTAAATATTGAGAACCGTAAAGAAGAAATAGAAGTGTCAAAGTTAATTGGTGCTAGTGCCGCATATATCCGTAGACCCTTTTTATATACCGGTATCTGGTATGGATTATTCGGAGGCGTTATTAGTTTAGTTTTGGTGCACTTAGCTTTGATTAGTTTTGTTGGTCCCGTAAACGAATTGGCTAAACTCTATGGCAGCACTTTTATTATCACTGGCTTAAGCCTTGCAACTACGCTTTATATTTTACTGGCTAGTAGCGCCTTGGGTTTAATCGGTGCATGGCTTGCGGTTGGTCGACATTTGCGTGATTCATCCATCCCAAGCTAAACCATAGAATAATATGCCAGCTGCCGATCCGTTTAATTTTATCATCCTTGCGATTGTGGGTGCTGTAGCAGGTTTTCTAAACGTACTCGCAGGTGGAGGTTCAGCCTTAACCATTCCGCTAATGATCTTTTTGGGTTACGACGCAACCGTTGCAAATGGCTCCAATCGCATCGCAATTCAGGTCGAAGCATTAACTGCTGTGGCAGCGTATAAAAAAGAAAAACATTCAGATTTTCCTTTCAGTTTAAAACTTTCATTAATGACTCTACCTGGTGGAATCCTGGGTGCGTTTTATGCAGTAAAAATTGATGATGCACTTTTTACCAAAGTTTTAGGCGTGGTGATGTTATTGATTATTGTCACCCTCATGTTCCCTAAATCAGAAGTCATTGCACACGCAAAAAATCATAAATGGAGCAGTTGGTTGCAATGGCCAGTTATGTTCGCTGTAGGGTTTTATGGTGGCTTTATTCAGGCAGGCGTGGGCTTTGTTATCATGGCAACTCTACTTCATTTGTACGGAATGGATCTAATTAAGATCAATATGCACAAGGTATTTATCGTGATGGTGTTTACCGTGCCTGCGGTAATTATGTTTATCTGGACTGATAATGTGAACTGGTTCGCTGCTGTAGCTTTATCTATCGGGATGATGGCGGGAACCTTAGTGGCCGTAAAAATATCCTTGAACAAGGGTGAGAAGTTTGTACGGATGATATTGGGAATTTCTCTATTGATTATTGCAGCAAAACTGTTTTTATTGTAATTGAAGTTCCAGCTAGGAATAGCCAAAAAGGTAGGGGGTGTCATTTTATTGTTTAATAACTGAATCAAAAACTCCCCGCCCATAACCCATATACAACATACGAAAATAACGATAAAAATGACACCCACCACCTTTTTATGAGTTTTTACAAAACTCACCCTTTGGGTAATTGTCTCTACGCTCCAACATTATCTCACTAGCTCGGCTGAAACTTTCTACCAAAACATTGATCTAGATCCATAAATTATTCTGTTTCTTGAATAGTATTAGCTTGTCCATATCTTATTACCATCTGTGAGCAATTTTCGCTCACCCAAAAAAACTAGTTAGATAACAAATTTAGGTAACACCATGAGAACAGATAAATTAACCAGTAAGTTTCAATTGGCATTGCAAGATGCTCAGTCGCTTGCCTTAGGTCGTGATCATCAATTTATAGAGCCTAATCATTTAATGATCGCTTTACTCGATCAAGAAGGTGGCAGTGCGCGAAGTTTGCTTATGCAGGCTGGAGTAAATGTTAATATGTTGCGTTCTCAATTAGGAGAAGCATTGGATCGAATGCCTAGCGTTTCCGGTGGGGATGCTGGAGATATTCATATATCAAATGACTTAACACGCGTCTTAAACGTAACGGATAAATTAGCTCAAAAAAGAAATGACCAATATATTTCTTCAGATCTATTTATCCTTGCTGCGCTAGACGACAAAGGTGAACTAGGAACTATTTTAAAAAATAATGGTGGGACTAAAGCGGCATTAGAGAAAGCAGTAGAAACGGTTCGTGGTGGGCAATCAGTTGATGACCCAAATGCTGAAGATCAACGTGAAGCCTTAAAAAAATACACGATTGATCTCACCGAACGTGCAGAACAAGGCAAGATTGATCCTATTATTGGGCGTGATGAAGAAATCCGTCGTATGGTGCAAATCCTTCAACGTCGCACCAAGAACAACCCAGTAATTATTGGCGAACCTGGTGTGGGTAAAACTGCTTTAGTAGAAGGTTTAGCTCAACGTATCGTAAATGGTGAAGTACCTGATAGCTTTAAAAATAAGCGTCTACTATCACTCGATCTCGCAGCACTGCTAGCCGGTGCTAAATTCCGCGGTGATTTTGAAGAGCGTCTTAAGGCAGTGCTGGCAGATATAGCAAAGTCTGAAGGCAATGTGATTCTTTTTATCGATGAACTTCACACCATGGTCGGCGCAGGTGCAGCCGAAGGTTCGATGGATGCTGGCAATATGCTAAAACCAGCCTTAGCGCGTGGTGAATTACATTGTGTTGGTGCAACGACCTTAGACGAGCATAGAAAGTACATCGAAAAAGATGCCGCCCTAGAACGCCGTTTCCAAAAAATTATTGTTGATGAGCCTACTGTTGAAGATACGATTGCGATCTTACGTGGTTTAAAAGAAAAGTATGAGGCGCATCACGGGGTCGAAATTACCGACCCTGCAATTGTAGCTGCTGCAACACTTTCACATCGTTACATTACTGATCGTCAATTGCCTGATAAGGCGATTGACCTGATTGATGAAGCGGCATCTCGCATCCGTTTAGAAATCGACTCAAAACCTGAAGCAATGGATAAACTAGAGCGCAAATTAATCCAATACAAAATCGAACGTGAAGCCTTAAAGAAAGAAAGTGATGATGCCTCGAAGAAGCGTTTGAGTGAGATTGAAGAGAAAATTGCAATCCAAGAAAAGGAATTTTCTGACTTGGAAGAAATATGGAAATCAGAAAAATCTGCAGTTCAAGGTACCGCACATATTAAAGAAGCACTCGACCAAGCACGTATTGAGTTAGAAACAGCTCATCGTGCGAGTGATTTGCAGCGTATGTCTGAATTACAATACGGACGTATTCCTGAGCTAGAAAAGCAAATAGAAGCTGCCAGTGATGTAGATGAAAATGAACATTTTCAACTATTGCGTAATAAAGTCACCGAAGAAGAAATTGCTGAAATTGTTGCGATGTGGACAGGAATTCCAGTATCAAAAATGCTTGAAGGCGAACGCGACAAATTGTTACGCATGGAAGATGAATTACGTAAGCAGGTGATTGGACAAGAAGAAGCGGTAATTTCTGTTTCTAATGCGATCAGACGCTCACGTGCAGGCTTATCTGACCCGAATCGACCTAATGGGTCGTTCTTGTTCCTCGGCCCGACGGGTGTTGGTAAAACTGAATTAACCAAAGCCTTAGCTAATTTCTTGTTTGATACGCCTGATGCAATGGTTCGGATTGATATGTCTGAATTCATGGAAAAACATTCAGTTGCTAGATTGATAGGAGCACCTCCAGGTTATGTTGGTTATGAGGAAGGTGGTTATTTAACTGAACTCGTGCGTCGCAAGCCTTATTCGGTCGTGCTGCTAGATGAAGTTGAAAAAGCACATCCCGATGTGTTCAATATTTTATTACAGGTTTTAGATGATGGCCGTTTAACCGATGGCCAAGGACGCACCGTTGATTTTAAAAATACAGTAATTGTCATGACGTCTAACTTAGGTTCGGATGTGATTCAACAAATGTCGACCTTGGAAGGCTATGCAGATGATACTGCGACTGATGATGGTAAGACTGCTTCAGATAGTTATACCTTAATGAAAGCTGCAGTGATGGCAAAAGTCGGAACCCATTTCCGCCCTGAATTTATCAATCGTATTGACGATAGCGTGGTATTTAAACCATTAGGTAAAACTGAGATCCGTCAGATTGCTGCTATTCAATTGCAGATATTAAATAAACGTTTAGCTGAAAATGATATCAACATCGAATTTAGTGAAGCAGCACTTGATCTGATTGGCGCTGAAGGATTTGATCCTGTTTACGGCGCACGTCCATTAAAACGTGCGATTCAAAGTGAATTGGAAAATCCATTGGCGCAGAAGTTATTGGGCGGTGAATTTGCCGCAGGCGATACCATCAAGGTAGATGTTAAAAATGGTGAGGTTGTTTTCACTAAGGCTTAATTTGTAAATATGGTAAAAAATAGATGTCTCCTTGATTCACTAGGAATCAGGGAGATAGTAGAGCTATTTTCGAAAGGTAAGTGCCGGAGAAGGTCGAAACATTGCACTGATATATTATATAAAGACACCCCCCTCCTTTTTGCCTGTTTTAAATTAGAAACTATACAATCTCAAAGTAAAATCAACGTCTTCAACAATCTGCTTACCTTTGTCTTCCAGGTTACTCGCATCGACAAAGCGTACGGAAAAACGTTGTTTACCCGCACTGATTTCAGGATAGAGTTTGGCGTTCTCTTCTAGTCCAATAGAAATAATTTGATAATCTATTTCATGACTTAAAGTGGCTTGATAGAAACCACCTGGAGCAATTTCTTGGCTGGTTTGGATGCCTTGATAGATTAAATCCATCAGCAACTCTACCGCTTCAAACGCAATTTCATAAGGTCTTGCCCAACTTCGCAAATCCTCCACTCGTTTCTCTTCAGTAAGATTTAACCAATGATTGAATAGAGGTACATCAAGATCGTTAACGCCCCCCGCTATTGAACCACGCTGCTTGAGAATATTTAGAAAATTATGTGTTTTTAAATGTTGCCCTAACTGCCCACGAAAACTATAGAGTCGCTTACTTTTTTCTTCAAGTTTTTCAAGAATGCGTCGGACACGTCCCATATCGACTCCCTCAACACCTTCAGCCATTCTGACGGCTTGAGTTTGCACATCTAACACATGCAAAGCGGCATTTTTTACGTCTAAACGTGAAGACAGATTGTAGAGCTCTAACAACACTACAATGGCTGCCTGACAATTCTCAGGAGTTGGATTATCTAAATGAAAGTTGAAACGTCTTATTAAATAACTTAGCCGCATAAACAGGCGAGTTTTTTCGTTAAGTGGGTGTTCGTAAACTGCCATAGAAACTTGGTTACTAGTTAAGGTTGCTGATTAAGTTGAAAGCAATCGAATTAGGTGATCTTGTTAGTAAGTATAACAGAGCTATTGATCCGATAAACTCACAAACTGCTGATGTAACTGTTTAACTTGCGATAATAAATGCTCAACATCTTTACTGTTATCTAAGATATCAGTAGCAACTTCTTGCCTTTGTTCTCTCGTTGCTTGCTGTTCTATTATCTTTAAAATGGTTTCTTCATCCATACCATCACGATTCTTTACTCGATTAAGTTGCTGTTCTGCCGAACAATCCACAACCACAATACGATCAAATAATGACTCATATTCCTTTTCAACTAAGAGCGGAATATCAACCAAAATGTAGGGGTATTTTATTGTTTGAGTATCCGCCCAATCCATCATTGATTTGATTTCTTCACTAATTATAGGGTGAGTGATTTTTTCTAGATTGGCCAAGGCTTGCTCGGCCTCTTTGGTTGGCGCAAAAATGATTTTTTTTAGCTTTGCTCTATCTAAAGCACCATTTAATAAAAGAATATCATGACCGAAGAGTTCAGCTATTTCAGTTAATGCTTTTGTACCAGGTTCTACAATATCCCGAGCGACTTGGTCCGCATCAAGAATCATTGCACCCAAAGCGCGAAATTCATCAACGGCAGTACTTTTACCGCAACCTATTCCACCTGTTAAACCTACCTTTAGCAAATTTTTCCCCATTTCTTAATCGGTTTTTAGAATTTAAAACCGTCATGATTCATACATCAAATATTACGGCAAGTATGACAACAAAATTTCTGACTTGTTACACTTTATTAATAGAAATCTATAAATGGGACTAACTTAAAAGCTCAGATCTACCTCGGTATTCATCTAAAGCTTCTGGATTCGCGAGGGATTCGCTATTTTTAATCGCTTCATTATGAATGCAGCATCTGACCGCAATTTCGACAATTTTACCGCTTTTAGTTCGTGGTATATCACTTACCTGCAACACTTTAGCGGGTACATGACGAGGCGTAGTGTTACTGCGAATCTGTAACTTTATCTTTTTACTTAGTTCGTCATTCAATAACAATCCATCACTCAATTTTACAAAGAGCACCACTCTAATATCATCCTGCCAGTCTTGTCCTACAACGATTGATTCTTGAACTTCATCGAGCTTTTCTACTTGGCGATAGATTTCTGCGGTTCCAATGCGCACGCCACCGGGGTTCAATACTGTATCCGAACGTCCATAAAAAATCAGACCACCATTATCGGTTTCGCTAACATAATCACCATGGCACCAGATGTTTTCGTATTTAGCAAAATACGCATCGTGGTATTTTTTATTTTCAGGATCATTCCAAAAGTAAATAGGCATGGCAGGAAATGGTTTAGTACAAACTAACTCTCCTTTGCTATTGATAACAGCATCGGCTTTATCATTCCAAACTTCAACAGCCATACCCAAACCTTTGGTTTGTAATTCACCCCGATGAACAGGCAAAGCTACAGCGCCTAATGCGAAACAAGAAACAATGTCTGTACCTCCTGAGATAGATGATAAACAAACATCACTTTTGATATTTTTATAAGCATAATCAAAACTTTCTGGAACCAGTACTGAGCCAGTCGACAGAATACATTTTAAGTTTTTTAGCTCGTGTGTTTGAGTAAAGTCGATGCCAGCTTTGCGTAAACCATCAATATATTTAGCTGATGTCCCAAATACACTGATATTTTCCTTTTGAGCATAATCCAACAAAATAGTCTCATCAGGGTAAAACGGCGAGCCATCATAAAGCATCAATGTTGCACCTGTAGCTAAGCAACTAACTAGCCAATTCCACATCATCCAACCGCAGGTAGTGAAATAGAACACTTTATCCTCTGGCTTTACATCTGCATGCAGAATATGTTCTTTTAAGTGTTGTAGCAGTGTTCCGCCAATGCCGTGAACTATACATTTGGGAACACCTGTCGTGCCCGAAGAATACATAATGTACAAGGGTGCATTGAAAGGCATGCGCGTGTATTCAATCTCTGCTTGAGTGTATTCAGATAGGATTTGAGGATAGTATGTAGAACCTTCTAGCTTATCTTCATTCGCATAAGGCACAACTATAGTGTTTTCGATTGAATCTAAAGAAGTACATATAGTTTTAATTTTATCTAAACAATCATGTGTCTTGCCGTTATAAAAATAGGCATTACAAGTAATCAGTAGCTTAGGTTTTACTTGGCCAAAGCGATCTAAAACGCCTTGAACGCCAAAGTCAGGAGAACATGATGTCCAAACAGCGCCGATACTGCTGGTTGCTAACATGGCGACAACGGCTTCTGGCATATTCGGCATAAAACCTGCAACTACATCACCGGCTTTTATATCCTTATCTCGAAGATATTGACTTAGGCTTGCTACCTGTTGTTTTAGATTTGAAAAATTGAGTTTAAGCTTTTGTTGGTCTTCACCCCAAAAAACAATAGCCTCAGAATGTTGCTCTCTATTCTTTTCATTTAACAAATTTTCAGCAAAATTAACTTTTGAATCAGAAAACCAAACAGCTCCTGGCATTAGATTTTCGTTATCAAGTATCTGAGTTCCCTTATCACCAATGACATCGGTAAAGTACCAGAGCTCTTCCCAGAATAACTTAGGATTATCTATCGACCAAGCATGTAAACTTTGAAAAGAACTTAACCTTAAGTCGAACTTATCATTTAAGTGATTAGTAAATTTTGTGCTATTGGCTTGTTCAACTTGCTCTTCAGTAGGTGACCAGAGAATATTATTCTTAATAGTTTGATTCATCTATTACCAATCCGGTCGCATAATGTCAGCAGCTTCAGCAAAATTTGCACTATGTAGATTATTATTTTTCAAGTGTTGAGCTATTTGATTTATCAAAGACGCATTATCTTCAGCTTCTGAACCATCCGCCAATACACTATTATTTTCGAAGCCAATTCTTATATGCCCACCTAGACTTGCTGCGAGCTTTGCGGCAGAGAACTCGTTCTCACCAAATGCACAAATCATCCAACTCGATGCTTGTAAGTTTTTTACATTCTCATCGTTGAGATAACTATTTTCAAAACTTCCTTCGGGCGTTGGTTTACCAATAACCAGCAGAATAGGATAAGTGTTCCCGGGCAATACTTTTCTGGCTAACCAATCATGGTAATTATTCAGATCATATTCATTGTAGAGAATAATTTGAGGATGAATATTTGCTGCTTTCATCTTGATAAAATGTTCATGAATCACATTTTCATCAAGACTTTTGATTTCTCTTAAACCAATAGAAACTGCTCCCGGCTTGAGTAAATGAATCATTTCAAATTGTTCGTCAGGGGTATAAATACCTACGGCTTCAGAAGTGACCTGAACAAACATTTGTTGCTGACATGAACTATCAATTGCATCAATTGCCTTTTGATAAAGTTCGGCTGAAAGACTATGCGAATTATCGTCAGGATTACGCACATGCAAATGGATCATGCTTGCGCCCACAGTCATACAGTCGTTAGCTGTTTGAGCAGTTTCAGCTGAACTTAACGGTATCATTGGATGATCACTTTTTGTTTTGCGCGCCCCATTGGGAGCAACCGCTACTAATATGTTTCCTTTTCTGTTCATAGTATTTCCTGAAGTACCGTTCTAATCGTACTACTTAGACGCTCAGTTATTTGAGCCACATTATTTTCGTCAATAATAAATGGCGGAGCGAGCAAAATATGATCACCATTAACACCGTCTACCGTGCCACCCATAGGATAAATCATCAAGCGATTTTCCATCGCTTTCTTCTTTATTTTTGCATGAAGTTTTAGGCTTGGATCGAACGCCTTTTTACTGTTTTTATCAGCAACCAATTCAATACCGATAAACAAACCACGTCCACGAATGTCGCCCACGTGGTCTGCTAAAATTGGGTCAGCGTTAAAAGATTCATTTAATGATTGCTTGAGGTTTGCCCCTTGCTTTTTCACATTACTCAGCAAGTCTCGTTCTTGAATTTCCAATTGCGTTGCTAAGCCCGCTGCACAAGAACTTGGGTGACCGATATAGGTATGGCCATGCTGGAAAAACCCACTGCCATTATCAATAGCGTTGACTATTTTTTCACTAATTAAGACTGCACCCAATGGTTGATAACCTGCAGAAACCCCTTTGGCGATAGTTTGTAAATCCCCTTGAATACTTTCTTGCTCACAAGCATGTAAAGACCCTGTTCGACCCATACCACACATAATTTCATCGAGTATTAACAACACATCATATTGATCACAGATCTCGCGAATACGTTTAAAATAACCTGCGGGAGAAGTTAGACAACCAGCCGTAGCACCACCAACAGTTTCTGCGACGAAAGCAGCAACATTTTCTACACCCAATTCTAAAATTTTAGTTTCTAGTTCATTGGCAATTCGTTGGCCATATTCAAATACTGTTTCACTTTCCTGCTTATCGCGATATTCATTACATGCCGAAATATGATGTCCTTCAACCAAGATTGAGTCAAAAGGTTTGCGCCGCCATAGATTGCCGCCAATCGCAAGAGCACCTAAGGTATTGCCATGGTAACTTTGCTTTCTCGCGATAAAGAGTTTTTTCTCAGTTTTACCTTGCTCAAAGAAGTACTGTCTGGCTAATTTTAAAGAGGCTTCAATCGCTTCAGAACCGCCCGTGAGAAAATAAACTTGAGAGAATTCTCCGTAAGCATGTGAGAGTAAATGTTTAGCTAATTGTTCTTGAGCATTATTAGTGAAAAAGCTGGTATGCGCATACGGGATTTCATTGACCTGATCAATAATCGCTTGTTTAACACGTTGATTTGAATGCCCTAAACAAGAAACTGCAGCCCCACCGCAAGCATCTAAATATCGATTGCCTTGCTTATCTATTAAATAAACACCATCACCACCTGCAATCGTTGCAAGGTTTGGCTTACTGGTTCGTTGCATAACCTTTTCATTCGGCATTACCATAATATTCTCAATCATCTGTAGAAAATGAATAACTAGCGATAACTTTACTATAAGTCATATGAAGTGAATAATAGAATTTTTTAGTCATCCATCTAATAAAGGCATAACATGCTTTACTCTCAACTACCTCCTTTAAATTCTATTAAAGCCTTTGATGCGGTTGTCAGGCATGGTTCGATCAGTGAGGCTGCGAGAATACTTTTCGTTAGTCAAAGCGCCGTAAGTCGACATATTATTAAATTAGAAGACTTTTTAGGCAGCCAATTGTTATATCGCGGTAAACAAGGTGCATCCGTGACCAAAGAAGGACAAGAGTTTTTTGACCGTATTAGTCATTCATTAAACGGAATTTTAGATGCAACAGTCAATATCAAGGCTACTCAGTCAGGTGTGAATATTGTCAGGGTCAGCTCATTATCAAGCTTTGCCTTAAAATGGTTTGTACCAAAACTCAGCATATTTCAATCGCTTCATCCTGATATTATTTTAGATATATCTATTGCCGATGACTTGCCTGACTTTGAATATAGCCAAAAAGACTGCGCAATAGTCTCTCAACAGCGTAATTTATTTGATATACATACTGAAGAACTTTTTGAAGAAGAGCTCATCGTCGTAGCCTCTCCTTCAATGTTAATAAAATCAACGATTACAGAACCAGACCATTTAATAGGCATTCCTTTAATCCATACAACTTCTCGCCCAGAGTTATGGCATCTTTGGAATGATCAAAACAACTCAGCAAGTGATGACGCACTTGTTGGTCTCACCTTTCAAGATTTTTATATTTCAATAGCGGCTTGTGTTGCTGGCAGTGGTGTTGGGCTCATACCTTCTTTTTTAGTCAAACAAGAGCTTGAAAATAAAACATTGGCTCAACCTCTAAAACAATCATTAAAGACGGGCAAACATTATGGTATTGCTATTTCCCCTTCCAGAAAAAAGAACGATGCCGTTATTGCTTTTCGTGATTGGTTAATAAAAGAAACTGCCAACGAAAGTACTAATCCTTAGCTCTTATCTCTTTTTAAATAACTATATTTCAGCTAAATAGCTAAATATGTACTAAATTTATTTAATGGAGAAATTATGAAAAAAAGTGCAGGCAGTTGTTTATGCGGCGAAGTACATTACGAAATCACAGGTAGCCTAGGGGTATTCCAATACTGTCATTGTTCACGTTGTCGAAAATTTACTGGCAGCGCACATGCAGCAAATATCATTGTAGCACCAGATCAATTTGAATGGATTGAAGGTGAAGAGTTTTTAGGTCGGTTTGAAGTAAAAGGTGCACGACATTTTGCTACATCTTTTTGTTCTCAATGTGGTTCGTCGATGCCTTGGAAGGCACAAAGCGGTAAGGCAGTTATCATTCCAGCAGGAACTCTAGACGATGATCCAGATATTCGTCCATTCCAGAATATCTTTTATGGCTCAAAAGCTGAGTGGTACCAAGAAGCGAGTGACTTGATTAAATACGATGAACTGCCAACCAAAAAATGTTGATATTGAATTAGCAAAAGACAAATACCTTAGTCAGTCTTCTTATTATAAAAAATGAAAACAGCCAAAAAGGTGGGGGGTGTCTTTTCAGTCTTTCAAATGGGTTTAATCATAATTCCATTTGAAATAAATAAGTATAAGTAATCAGTGTGGGAACTCACGAGGGTCGTCTCGGTAACCGCCATCAACGCCTTTGGTTACAATAGCAACAGCATCATGAGGATGCAGGCTTTCTAAGTGATTTACTCGAACCCAAAAGTCTTCAAAGTGTTGATCATTAACTAATATCGCTTGCACACGACGAGCCGCATCTTCACAGAACATTAAGTTAGCAGCATTTAATCTGGCAAATTCTTGTTCGTCTTCACGCTTTACAGCAGCTTGTACCGGCGTAGCCAAAGCATCTTCGACTTTGTCTATTAGAGCTGAAATTGGAATGTCTTTTACTTGATCAGAAAGTCTCACTCGAACTTGAGCAATACTCCGTTGGCTATGTGGAGTCGCCGAAATACCTTCAGTTGTGCCAAGCCAAGCATGAACTGTTGCAAGATCAACATCGCCACTTTCACCAAACTTATCTTGGAAGCCCTGCTGGATAATATCGCGCGCTAATGCCGCCGAACATGGACAAGTCGACGAGTAAGGAATCTCAATACTTAGCTCAGTTGATATTTCACCTTGGCGAACACTGGATGAAATGCGCGTTTTATAACTTTTCCAACCCGTATTATCACTAATCAGTGAATCGCGACGTTCAAAAAATTGTAAACGACACTCGAGGTAGGCGCTGTCGCTAATGCCTTCTTGCGATTCTGCAAAATGAGTTACAACTTCTTTCAATAATGCTGGTGTGATGGTGTGATCGCTTAAGATCTGATCAATCACCAAATACAAACGCGACATGTGAATGCCTTTCGCTTTGGGGTCAGTCAAATTTACATAGGCTTGAACGCTAGCAACCGTCTGAATCTGCTGACCTTTACCATTAAGGACATGCACTGGCAGTTCGATCTCGCTCATTCCTACCCAATTTAGTGTGGCATTTGGGCCAGAATGTGGTTCGTTAGCTATGTCAGGTAAATCGCAGTTATTGTCATCACAACTTTCAGTGGTACTCATGGTAAATCCTGAATCTATTCTATAATAGATAATGTAATAGGTAGTTTAATAAATAATTCAACTCAAATTAGTCGATAAATTATACAGAAAGGCGACTGTACCAGCTATAAAATAATAGTTAAGTGACCTTAGGTGCTACTATGGGGTTGATAATGACAAATTCCAAGGCTTAACACCTTGATTTATTTGATCAATCTTCATGTAAGCAATACTGAGCATGAAATCATGAAAAACCATTGAAAAGGTAGGGGGTGTGCTTATATTATAAAGAGCATCTTTCACAGTAATAGTGACGAATAAAAACGAATTAATGACATAAAAACTAATAAGAACCACTACTTCGCCAACAGCAACTAAATGATAGAAAATAGCATAGAAAAATTTAAGGAATTTATGAGTACAGAAACACCAGTCAATAAACCCCCCAAAGTAGCAATGAAAGCTGTCGAGACTAGCACTTATGCGGCTTTTTCTCAGGTAAGAAAACATCTACAAACTAAAATTATCGGTCAAACTCTGTTAGTCGATAGACTATTAATAGCCCTTTTAGCTGATGGACATTTATTAGTTGAAGGTGCTCCGGGTTTAGCAAAAACAACTGCGATCAAAGAACTCTCAGCTGTTTTAGATGGCGACTTTCATCGATTACAATTTACTCCTGACCTTTTACCAGGTGACCTTACAGGAAGTGATGTTTATCGCCCTGAAACAGGTGAGTTTGTTTTCCAAAAAGGTCCCCTATTTCATAATCTAATTCTGGCAGATGAAATAAACCGTGCACCAGCAAAAGTCCAATCTGCGTTACTTGAAGCGATGGGCGAACATCAAATTACTGTTGGTAGTACAACCTATCAATTACCACGCCCGTTTTTAGTTATGGCAACACAAAACCCGATTGAGCAAGAGGGAACCTATCCTCTACCAGAAGCTCAATTAGATCGCTTTTTAATGCATGTATTTATTGATTATCCGGATGCAAAGTCCGAAAACCTAATCTTACAATTAGCTCGTGAGCAAGCAAAAGAAACATATAGTAAAGCTTCAAAGGCTCCTTTTCAGCTTAGCAAAAGCGATGTAGAAAATGCCCAACAAGCTGTGCTTAATATTCATATGGCAGAACCTGTGCAAGAGTATTTAGTACAACTTATTTTAGCGAGTCGAACCCCTGCAAAATACAGTGATGAGCTAGCGCGTTGGATTAGTTATGGCGGCAGTCCAAGAGCGACTATTTCACTCGACCGTTGTGCACGTGCACATGCGTGGCTTCACGAACGTGATTATGTTTCTCCTGAAGATGTGCAAGCGGTTGCTTATGAAGTATTACGCCATCGCTTATTGATTTCTTATGAAGCCGAAGCTGAAGGTATTACTGCTGACAATGTTATAGAGGAACTGATTAGACAAGTACCTGTCTCATAAGCTGTATAAGCTAGCTTTACACAGAACTATCAGATTAGTTTTATCCTAGCTTACAGTCGAAATAGATAGAGATCAGAGTCGTTGTTGTTTTGTTAAGAGTATCGAAATGAATTTTTTTAGTCGCTGGTTTAAAATCCAAGAAAATAAATCAACTGCTCAAACTGTAGTTAATTCGGCTACGCACGTCACAACCAAAGAGCTTATCTCTCTTAAACAACAAGCGCATAAACTTGATATGAGTCGTCGATCATACGCACGCTCATCTTCTACTGGTTCGCATCATTCACAATTTCGTGGTCGCGGCATGGATTACCAAGAGTCGCGAATTTATCAAGCCGGTGATGATATTCGTAATATGGATTGGCGTGTCACTGCGCGTGCAGGAAAACCGCATACCAAACTCTACCAAGAAGAACGTGAACGCCCGGTCGTGCTAGTGGTTGATTTTAATCCTGGAATGTTTTTTGGCTCGACTAAGTCACTAAAATCAGTGCTAGCAGCAAAAGTTGCGACTCTCATTGCATGGTCTGTTGCCGCGAAAGGCGATCGTATTGGTGGCTTGATTATAAATTCATCTCATCACGAATTACCTCCCAAAACTGGTAAACGAGGCGTACTACAATTAATTAGAGAATTAGTGATTCATAGTGACCCACGCAACGGTTTAGATCAATCTTCAACAACAAAGCATACACGCATGAATGACGAACTAAAACGTTTACGTCGCTTAGCTAAGCCAGGGTCTTTGATTTTTTTGATTAGTGACTTCTATGATATAGACGAAGAAACAGCCGCGCATTTACGACAAATATCTCGTCATAACGATATCCAAGCCATTCAAATTGTTGATCCATTAGAACTATCTCCACCCCCACCTGATAGCTATGCGGTAACTGATGGAGAAGCTACTGGCGTAGTAAGTACCAAATCAAAGAAAGGACATGATAGTTACCAACATTTTTTTAGTCTACATCATCAAAAAATCCAAGATTTAATGCGTAATCAGAATATTCCTTTACTGCAGTTATCGACCGAAGATGATGTCTTGTTAGCCTTACAACGTAGTTTCGGTAACAGTAAACAACGTGCGCCTATCAGTGCTAAAGGCAGTAGTCCCATAGGAAATAACGCCAATAAAAGTAACATTGCAGCAGACAAGGTAGCTTAGATGGATCCGCAACAGCTACCACAACTCAAAGATATTCATCTACCCACAGACCCCAGTATTTGGCCGCTTGCTTTAGGCTGGTGGTTATTAATGACTGTGCTTTTAGGAGTTATAGTTTGGTTGTTTTTTGTAATCAAAAAATACCTGTATGTAAAAAGATACAAACGAATGCTATTTGATGAACTGGCCAAGTTAGAGAAAAAATTGAAAAAATCACCAGATAAAAGTCTGGTGGCAGAGACTAATATATTACTTCGTCGTATTGCCTTAGCTTGTTATCCAAATGATAGCATTGCTAGTTTGACGGGGGCTGATTGGCTTAAATTTTTAGATGAATCAGGCAAGACTCAAAACTTTAGTAAGGGTGCAGGACGTATCTTGATCGAAGCACCCTACCGCTCTGGTCAATTAGAAAACTATAACGGCGACGAGTTCATTCCTTTAATTCGAAGCTGGATAACTAGAAATGCCCGAAAAGAGGGGGGGTGTCTTTGATTACGTTTTTAGACAGATTTTTAAGCTCCTCGTTAGGTAATCTAGAGTTCACTTCAAGTTGGGTATTCTGGTTACTGCCTCTGCCGATACTTGTGTGGTTGTTATTTCCACGCGCTCCAGTAAGCAGCAGTGCTTCTTTACGTGTGCCTTTTTATCAAAACTTAAAACCGAAAATGAGGCAAGGTAAACGCTCATCATCTTGGTTTCGAACTATTTTAGCTATGGTCGTTTGGGTATTGTTAGTATCGTCAGCTGCTCGCCCTCAGTTTATCGGTGACACTATTCGCCAAGCAATTAGTGGCCGTAGCTTAATGATGGCGGTAGATATTTCAGGCTCGATGGATGAGGCGGATATGATTGTCTCAGGTCGAAGAATGACGCGTCTTAGTGCAGTAAAAATAGTCGCTGGCGACTTCATCCAAAAACGTGAAGGCGATCATATTGGCTTGATTTTATTTGGTAGCCAAGCCTATCTTCAAGCGCCTTTAACTTTTGATCGCAAAACAGTATCGACCTTATTAGAAGAATCATTTATTAGTTTAGCAGGTCGCTCAACAGCGATCGGAGATGCGATCGGTTTAGCGGTTAAACGTTTGCGTAATGAAGATGAAGAAAATCGAGTACTAGTATTACTCACGGACGGTGCAAACTCTGCAGGTAATGTTGAACCACTGAAAGCCGCAGATTTAGCAGCTCAAGAAAAAATTAAAATTTACACTATTGGCGTCGGTTCTTTACGCAGTCGTGATCTTGATGAACCAACCCTAAACGCCATCGCAGATAAAACCAACGGCCGTTATTTTCGAGCAACAAATGTTAAAGATTTAATGCAGATTTATGCGTTGCTAGATGAAATTGAACCCGTCTCTCAAGACGAATTAAGCTATCGACCGATACAAGAGTTATTCTATTATCCGCTCGCTATCGCCTTATTCTTAAGTGCTTTAATTGCATTATTTGGAAGCTCTTTGTTCAAGCGTTTATTCCCTTCAATAAAAAAACAAAGAAGGCATAGAACACGAACTGATCAAGTAACAACTACTACTAAGACAAAAACGGAGATGTTCTGATGTTAGAACAATTCCACTTCTTAGAACCTCTTTGGTTATTGGCACTATTACCCCTAGTCCTAATTCTCTGGTTGGTATTTCAATCAAGCACTGATTCACGCGCTTGGGAAAAAATTATCGATGTCAATTTGTTGCCGTTATTACTTCAAGGTAAAGATAAAAATGCACACAGATTTCCTAAGTTTTTATTGGCGATAGTATGGTTTTTATCAGTAATTGCTTTGGCTGATCCCGTTTGGGAAAAAATTCCCAGGCCTGTGTTTCAAACGAATGCCTCTAGAGTCATCGTATTAGATTTATCTAATTCAATGTTGATTGATGATTTAAAACCCAGTCGTATCGCCCGCGCTCGCTTTAAAATTGAGGATATTTTATCTCGTGAAGAAGAAGGCCAGACGGGGCTAGTATTATTTGCAGGCGAAGCATTTACCGCCTCACCTTTAACCAGAGATGCCGAGACTATTCGTTCAATGTTGAAGGTTTTAACGCCACAAATAATGCCTGCGCAGGGCAGTCGTACTGACCTAGGTTTGATAAAAGCACATGAGTTATTGAAACAAGCAGGAATTGCTAAAGGCCAGGTTTTGCTAATTGCAGATGGTGTTAGTAAAGAAGCAGCTAGTCTCAAAGCAGCAAAAGATCTGTTTGATAATGGCCATACTGTATCCGTCATGGCCGTAGGAACTGAAAAAGGTGGAAAACTAAACTTTCGAAATAACGTGAGTAGAATAGTTAAGTTAGATGCCCACCTATTAAGCAATATAGCAATAAGAGGTGGTGGAAATTACCACTTAATGACGACTAACAACAACGATTTAAAAAGCTTATTAACATCAATATCAGACAATAGTTCTTTAAAAGAAAAAATCAATGCAGAGGGTAATGAGAATGATGACCAAGAGATACAAAACAGAGAATGGCATTCGACAGGCCCATTATTAGTTTTAATATTATTGCCATTTGCGGCATTAGCATTTCGGCGGGGGTGGTTGTTAAATATTGCTGGTGCATGTTTGCTATTCGGATTAATCGCCCAACCGCAACAAGTAATAGCAGCAGAGAGTAACCGTAACACCCTAAGTCAGTCAGAAAACCAAGCACAAAGTAACTGGCAAAACTTGGTAGAGAGACTCTCTAAAAATAAAGCACAGCGAGCAAATGATGCATTTAATAGTCAGCAATACGAGAAGGCACGCGATTTATCTGATAAGCCTTTAAGCCGCGGAAGTGCGGAATATAAACTCGAAAATTACGAAGATGCATTAAATAATTTCAAACAAGCTGAAGGTGCAGACGCTCGTTATAACGAAGGAAACACACTCGCAAAACTACAGAAATATAAGGAAGCTATCGCAGCCTACGATGAAGCCTTAAATCTAAATTCAAGCATGCAAGATGCGTTGGATAATAAAAAAACGATCGAAGATTTTTTGAAACAACAGCAACAATCGGGCAAAAAAAGTGAGTCATCTAATGATAATCAGCAAGGCAGCTCTGATTCTCAAAACGATCAACAAGAACAACAAAGTGCCGATTCTTCTGATCAAGGAGAACAAAGCCAAGATAAGCAAAGTGATTCGCAATCAGCCAGTAAAGATAGTGAGCAAGAGGAAAAAGATAAGGAACAACAAAATCAGTTTTCTGAAGCTAACAAAGATTTAGATAATAATAAAAAAGAAGCTGAGGAGGAACAGGTACAATCCGCTCAGGAGCAGTCTGCACAAAGTAATGAAGACGATGACGATCAACAATCACAAGCTGAAAAGGAACAGCAAGCCGCTACTGAAGCAGAAGAAAACCAAGTAAACGCTGAAAATAAACAAGCAAAAAAAGAGCAAGCAGAAGAGTTAAGCCAAGAAGAAAAAATGGCAGCAGAGCAATGGCTTCGCCGTATCCCTGATGACCCTGGCGGATTATTAAGGCGCAAATTTAGACACCAATATAATCAAAGTCGTCGTGATTCACCCACGAGATCTACAGAGCAACCTTGGTAAAATGACATTTATAATCCCTACATCTTTTCTAGCTAAACGTTTGATATTCACGTTTTTAATATGCCTTGGGTGCTTTCATTCGCAGGCTTATGCTCAAGTTAAAGCTTCACTAAGTCAGGAATCATATTATCAAGGTGACCCTGTTACCTTGGTGATTGAAACTGATAAAAATCAAAAAAAAGAACCTGATTTATCGGCTTTAAAGAACAATTTTGAAATCAAGGGTAGCAGTGCTAACTCACAAATAAATATCATAAATGGTAATCGAAGTTATAAAAAAACTTGGAAAATAGAACTCCTCGCTAAAACCAC
>JBALXO010000124.1:0-8704 GCA_036960615.1 Cocleimonas sp.
ACCATTACCATGGGCATTGCTTTTGGTTTATGGGGATTTCCGATAGTGGTTGTCGGTGCCACCATTGGCGCAGGAATGTCATTTTTAGCAGGAAGATATTTGTTACGTGGGCAAGTTGAAAAAGCCTTAGGACATCGTCCTATGTATAAAGCGTTGAATGAAGCAATTAAAGAAGAAGGTTGGAAAGTTGTTGGCTTGATGCGCTTTTCGCCTGCCGTACCCTTTAGCCTACAAAACTGGTTATTCGGCATTACCAAAGTTGGTTTTTTCCCTTATATTCTAGCGACATTTTTTGGCATTATGCCAGGCACTTTATTGTATGTTTGGATAGGTTCAATCAGTGCAACAGCCGCATCTGGAGCTGATACTTCAACGGCTAAAATTGCTTTTCTAGTGATCGGTATCATTGCTACATTGGTTGTTACTGTTTTTATCGGTAAGAAAGCTAAAGCGAAATTAGAAGTTCACGGGCTAGATAAAGAATAACAGCATTAAATTGTAGCTTTGATTACTATCTTTATTTGCGAACAATATTTATGAGCATTATTTATGAGTGTTACATCAGAATCACCCTTGCTGAATAAGCAAACATTTCCACTAGAAAAGTTTGATAACTACCTGACTACGGCAAAAGGTGAAAACCGTGCTTATGTGGACATGCCTAAACTAGATACGCTTTGGTTGAATACTGGCACTTTGTGTAATATTACTTGTGAAAATTGTTATATCGAATCGTCACCTACAAATGATGCGTTGGTCTATATGACTTATCAAGAGGTCAAAACCTTTCTTGATGAAATTCGTGATGAGGATATGGGCACCACTGAGATAGGAATCACCGGCGGTGAGCCTTTCATGAATCCTGACATCATTCCGATTATTGAGGAATGTTTAAGTCGAGACTTCAAATTAGTTGTTTTGACGAATGCTATGCGACCTATGACTCGTCACAAGGATGACTTACTTGCGTTGAATGAGAAGTATCACGATAACCTCACCATTAGAGTCTCAGTCGATCATTTCAACCCAAAGATGCATGAAGAAGAACGTGGCGAAGGTACATGGGTTATCGCCATAAAAGGCCTAATTTGGCTGTCTGACAATAACTTTGATATCAACATAGCAGGGAGAACGCGCTGGGGTGAAGAAGATGAAGAGTTACGTGAAGGTTATAGAAAACTCTTTAAACATAACAATATCAAAATTGATACTGATGACCGTGTTGAATTAGTTCTGTTTCCTGAAATGGATGAAGTTAACGAAGTGCCTGAAATTACTACAGGCTGCTGGGATATTTTGGATATTCAACCCGCAGAGATCATGTGTTCTAATTCACGTATGGTGGTTAAACGTAAAGGCGCAGATAAGCCTGCCGTTTTAGCGTGTACTTTATTACCTTACGACGATGAATTTGAATTTGCATCGACATTAAAGGAAAGCAGTAAGCGTGTTTATTTAAACCATCAATCTTGCGCAGAGTTTTGTGTATTAGGTGGTGGTTCCTGTAGCGTTAAAGCTGATTAATCCATTCTTTTAATACTATTTGATTTTCATTTAGCGCGTCTGGCATTTCATTGAGAATTTGATGTAGATCTGTTTCAGTATCCACATCTGTAAGTATGCTTAGTTCATCTGGTTTTGAATCTAACTGACTGATAAATACTTCTCTGGTCGAAGCATGACTCCAAGGTGTTGAAGTCCATATTCTAGATTGAATAGCTTTGCGACCTGCCAATAAATAATACCCGCCATCGTCTGCAGGACCTATCACATAGTCTTTTGTTTTCAATCCTTCAATTGCCTGCTGAATAATTTCATTAGATAACTGTGGTGCATCTCCGCCAATCAACATAACACCATCATGCGTTTTTAATAGTTCATGATAAATATGACTTTGGCGTTCACCTAAACCGCCTTCTCCAGTATGCAATCGATTAAAATTACTCCACATGGAATCGTTTACACTCTCTGCTTCAGCTATCGCCCAGTACGGCGTGATGGCTATTTCTTTAAGTGTGCTAACAATGCAGTTCAAACTTAAATGATAGAAATACTCAGCTTGTTCCTGTCCTATCGTCGCAGCTAAACGTGTTTTTAAGGGAGACACCCCCGGGGTTTTTACGAATATTGCGATGGCTAGATTCATAGTTTTTTTCTTAACAGTTCAACCATAATCGCCCAATGCGAGAAGGTTGTTTTTAACCAACCTTTAGTTTTGTACTTTCGTGCACTGCTGACTAATATTGATGGGATTTCGATCAATTCAATATTGTGATGTTTCGCTAAACGCACAAACAACAAATCTTCGCCATAAGGCGTATCTTCAGGATAAGCACCTATCAATTCAAACTTCTGTTTGGAAATACACAAAGCTTGATCACCATAGGGTAAATCAAACCATGCAGAGCGTAAATTCGCCCAAGAAGAATTCCACGAACTTAAACCAACTTCGGCAAACTTTAGTTTGAAATAGTGCAGTGCATCAGGAGATTTCGATAAAGAATCATTGAGAGTTTTTATATTATTTGGAGTAATACGACTGTCGGCATGAACAAACCATAAGATATTTCTAGTCGCTTGTGCCGCTCCAACATTCAAACTTTTAGCGCGACTACCCTCTTCTGAAAGAATAATTTCAGCGTCGGTACTTTCTAAATCTTTCAAAAGCGTTTGCAACTCCGTTTCTTGGTGCCAAACAGGAATAATAACGCTGATATTACTCAGGCTTTGCGAACTTTGATCAGCCACGTAAAACGTTTAACCAAGTATTCTGTTCTTCACTAAGGGCTTCATCGGGAGTCAAAATAGACATTTGTAAACTATTGCGAATATCCTCAGGGGTGTCTGTAAATGGCGATTTCAATAATTCACCGAGTACATTTTTGGCTTTCTCAATCGCGCCACCATAGACTTCAAAAAACTTCTCAACACTCACATGCTGATCTGGATCTTCCATCCAACAATCATAGTCAGTTACCAAACACACAGTACAATAAGCCATTTGCGCTTCACGTGCCAAAAACACTTCAGGTACATTAGTCATGCCAACCAAATCACATTTGACTTGATCACGTAAAAAGAAACTTTCACTGCGTGTTCCTAATCGTGGCCCTTCGACACAACCATAACTCTTATCGGTATGAAGCTCTTGCCCTATTCGTGTTGCGGCTGCTTCAATATCTGCGCTTAAAGACGGACAAACAGGATAAGCTGTAGAAACATGAGCTGCGATACCGTTACCAAAAAAGGTGTAATCACGTTTGCCACGAGTATGATCAAAATACTGTGAGGCAATAACCAGATCGCCTGGTTTAATTTCTTCGCGCAAACTACCTGCGGCAGACACACCAAAAACTTTTCGCGCACCTAATTTCTTTAAAGCGAATATATTCGCTCGGTAATTCACTTCGTGCGGTAAAAATTGATGGTTTTTTCCATGCCGAGCTAAAAACAGAATTTTCTGTCCGGAGTAAAGCCCTTCAATAATAGGTGCAGAAGGTTTACCAAAAGGTGTCTCAATATCATGTTCATTAATAACCTCTAAACCTTCTAAAGCATAAAGACCTGATCCCCCGATAACACCCAACATATATCTGCCTCCTTAGCTTTTATTCGAAAGTTACTAAAATTATAAAGGAGCCAATCAAAACGGTAATTTTTTTAGCCAACCAACAATTTTTCTTGTTTTATCACTAAATAAGGAAGGTGTAAACCAAGCACCTGCAACGCGTTTATTAATCTCACCAAAAGTAGGATAAGGAGCAATCATTCCAGTAAGATCTTTTAACTTCATTCCTTTAGTGATTGCCAAACTCCAAACACCGATCAATTCGCCTGCATGAGGTCCAACGATGCCAGCGCCTAGAATTTTTCCGTTGTTACAAGCGACAACTTTGATCAAACCAGCCGTTGATTTTTCACATTGAGCACGATCGTTTTCTTCGAAAGGCCAACTGATAGTTTTTATCTTTGATTCGCCGTGTTTTTCAAGTGCTTCTTTATGGGTTAATCCCACGTTAGCGAGTTCAGGGTCAGTATACGTGACCCAAGGCAAAGCTTTGTAGTCAACTTTTGCGGGCATTTTAAAACAGATGTTACGAATAATAAGGCCCGCATGATAACCCGCGATATGCGTAAACTGTGGGCCACTAGCTATATCTCCCGCTGCAAAAATATGCTTTTGCGAAGTACGTAAACGCGCATCTACTTTGATACCTTTTCTGTCGAATTCAACATTAGCTTTTTCAAGATCTAACTTATCACTATTTGCTTGACGACCAGTGGCCACTAACAGATGTGAGCCTTTGATATCAATAGCCTTACCATCTTTCTCTACATGTACCGTGACGGTTTTTGCAGTATGAGTAATGGAACTTACTGCAGAGTTTTCGTGTAACTCAACACCTTCGTTCTGCAAATTATTACGCACTACTTCAACTAATTCAGGGTCATCATTGACCATGATTGGACCCATATCAATAACGCTAACTTTACAACCTAAGCGCTGATGCGCTTGTGCCATTTCGACACCGATTGGGCCACCGCCAATAATAATAAGATGCTTTGGTTTTACTTTTAAATCGAAAATATTCTCATTGGTATAAACTTTTTCTTTGTCGATTCCTTTGATAGGCGGAATAAAAGGCCGTGAACCTGCGCAGATAGCAAAATATTTAGCCGTTATCGTGTGTTCACCCGCTTGGATTGTATTTTCATCAATAAACTTAGCTTCTTCACGAATAACCGTTGCGCCAAGGCCTTCAAAACGCTCTTGAGAATCCATAGGTTCGATGACTTTAATAACACTGAAAACGTGTTTTTTAACCGCAGCAAAATCGATCTCTGGCTCTTGAGATTTAATCCCAAACTTATCACTACCACGAAAACCTTGCGCAACCTTGCCTGCTTTCAAAAGCGCTTTAGAAGGAACACAACCTGTATTAAGGCAGTCTCCACCCATGTCACTTTTTTCAATAAGTACTGTGCTGTAGCCAAGTTGAGCTGCACCTGCAACCAAACTTAAACCCGCAGAACCTGCACCGATAACGCATAATTCAAATTTTTGTGTTGTATCCATAGTTTTATTTTTCAGTGATTATTAAAAGAGACCATAAATTGATATGCTCAGCTTAAAAGCTGATGAGTACCTTAACCCATAAATAGATAGCTATAAACAGGATCCGATAAACAAGATTTTCTTATTATTAATACAGAAACGACTGTTGCGAGAATTCAGATGCTTAAATGAAGTGAAAACATTATTTGATTCGTCCATTGAAATAAATCATATTCAGGCCTTATAAAGACACCCCCCATCTTTTTAGGCATTTTTACGAATAATTTAAGTCGCATAGGAGTATTCGTGTCAGGTTTAGATCCAAATCAAACACAGTATTTATCACTAGCCATTAAGGTTGGCACTATTCGTGGTGCAGCCGAACTTCTAGGCGTAGAACCTTCTACTGTAAGTAGACAAATATCAGCTCTGGAAAAACAGCTTGGAACGACCTTAATCGAACGTGGAAGAAAAGGCGTTCGTTTAACGGAAGCTGGAGATTTACTTGCGGCTTATTTACGACGTCAAAATGGAGAACTTGAATCCTTACAGTCTGAATTTTCAGCCTTGCAACAATTACAAAGAGGCACGATATCTTTATCGGTGGGTGAAGGTTTTATTGGAGATTTAGTCAGTACTGCATTAGCCCTATTTTCAAAAGAACACCCAGGAATTACCTACAACATAACCTATGGGTCAACAAAACAAGTGATGCACGATGTTAAAACTGATCGAGCTCATATCGGTTTGGCTTATGATGCCATTCCTGACAAGCAAATAAAAACACTAACGCAAGTCAAACAACCTTTGAGGTTATTAATAGCCCCTCATTCCCAGTATGCAAAATTACAAGAACCTTTAGACATAAAAGAGTTAACTAAAATTCCATGCGCTATTTTGAACCGTGGAATGGGAATAGGCACACTATTAAATCGTATTGAAGGGCTACATAACATTCAGTTTAATGCGGTAGTTAAAACTAACTCCATAGCTGTTTTAAAAAACTTTGTAAGAGAAGATATGGGAGTAACCTTCCTCCCAGAGTTCGTAGTAGTAAGGGAAATTTTAGACAAACAAATCATTGCGAAAAAAATAACAGTTCCTGAATTTAGCCTAGGAGAATCTCACTTGATAGTAAGACAAGGACGTAGACTCCCAGATGCAGCAATCAGTCTAACGTCATATTTACAACAGCATATGAGTACCTACAAAAAGAAATAATTCAGTAAGTGTTACTTTAAACTCATGTTGTTTTTCGTTGCACTAAAAACAACAATAAATATATTATCGTGCACTTACAACCTTGCTTTCTGTTTGCTAATCTACAAACACAAATTAAAAATGAGTGTTTGAAAATGAAAATTGGAATTATCGGTTGCGGAAATATGGGTGGCGGAATGGCTGCTAATCTCATAGATTTAAAACAAGATGTTACTTGCTATGATCTTGACCAGAATAATATCGATCATGCAGTAAATGAAGGTGCTAGGCGATCAGTTTCTGCTAGTGAATTAGCGCAGCAATGTGACTTTATAATTCTTTCATTACCCAAAGCAGATATCGTGCGAACTGTAATGGCAGAGATTCATGATGTTATCTCAGCTAACACCATCATCTTAGATACTTCAACTTCAGAGCCTGAAACAACTAAAGCAATGTCCGCTCAAGCCGAGCAAAAGTCTTATTCATTTCTCGATGCGCCTGTAAGTGGCGGACCTATTGCGGCACGTTCTGGAAATATGACTATGTTGATCGGTGGTTCTAAGTCTGCGATAGAAAAGTCACGTGACTTACTTGATATGCTAGGCGCTAAAATCGTTATTGTCGGTCCTTCTGGCTCAGGTCATGCTGCTAAAATTGCGAATAATATGTTGTGTGCGGCGAACCTCGTTTTAGTATCCGAAGTTATTCGACTTGGCGAAGCTGTTGGAGTTAATGCCAATGATCTGTTGGAAGGCGTTAATGCAGGATCAGGACGCAGCGGTGTAAGCGAAGTTAATTTCCCTAAATGGATTTTAAATGATGCTTTTGATTCTGGTTTTACCATGGGATTGATGCGCAAAGACGTCAAGTTAGGTGTAGATTTAGCAAACGAAGCAGGTGTATCGCTCAATGCTTTTCAAGGCATCGCAAAAATCTGGTCAGACAGTTCAACTTCACTTGCTGATGGTGCAGACTTTAATGAAATAACGAAAATCGAAGGATGAGGGCGTAATCAAAATGACATATAACAGACCGATTTTCACCGAGCTAATGCAAAAGCTTGGATTGGGAGATATTCCTACCAGCCTAATTGGTGGAGAACTTATCCTGGGAACGGGTGCCGACATTCCTTTGGTTGATTCTTTTACAAGTGAAGAAATCGTAGTCTATAAAGATTGCGGTGAAGAACTTGCAAAACAAGCCTGTGATGAAGCTTCAAAAGCTCAAAAAATCTGGCAAAACAATTACAATCACTTCCAACGCGGACAAGTGATGAATGTTATTGCAACAGCTGTTCTTGATAATGCAGAAGATATTGCAAGACTTGAGTCTCTAGTCGCTGGAAAACCCATCAGAGACTGTCGCATCGAAGTATCAAAAGTCGCTGAAATGTTTAGCTATTACGCAGGCTGGGCAGATAAGTTACACGGAGAAGTTATACCTGTTCCATCGGGCCATTTGAACTTTACCCAGCGTGAACCTTTAGGTGTTGTATTTCAAATCACGCCTTGGAACGCACCCGTGTTTACAGCAGGCTGGCAAATTGCTCCTGCGATAGCAACTGGCAACGGCGTTGTCATTAAACCCAGCGAATTAACGCCTGTAACAACGGTTGCTCTAGTAAAACTTGCAGAAGGCGCAGGTCTTCCAAAAGGCTTAGTCAATGTATTAACAGGCCTCGGGCCAACCGCGGGGGAAACCGCAATCGCTCATGAAGCTGTGCGCAAAGTCATTTTTGTCGGTTCACCTGAAATAGGACGCATCGTGGCGACCAGTGCAGGTAAAGCACTTAAACCTGTAGTTCTAGAGTTAGGCGGTAAATCAGCCAATATTGTATTTGCAGATGCGGTATTAGAGGATGCCTGTAAAGGTGCGCAAGCAGCCATATTCTCAGCCAGTGGACAAAGTTGTGTAGCGGGTTCTCGCTTATTAGTACAACGTGATATTTATGATGAATTCAATGAGATGCTAATTTCAGGTATGTCTAAATTACAGCTTGGTGACCCTATACTAGACACCACTGAAATTGGTCCTGTGAGTAATCAACGACAGTATGCTCATATTAATTCTATGGTTGAGTCAGCGAGTAATCAAGGTGCTAGAATCACTCAAGCTAAAAAGCCTGATACAGATGGATTCTTCGTTGCACCAACAATTATTTCGTCGATAACCAATCAAGAAGAAGCAGCACAAAATGAAATTTTTGGTCCTGTGGTTGTTGCAATTCCTTTTACCGACGAAGCAGAAGCGATTGCTCTCGCCAACGATTGTGATTTTGGTTTAGCGGGTGCAGTTTGGACTACTGATGTAGGACGCGCGCATCGTGTTGCCAATGCAGTTCGTGCGGGTACTTTTTGGATTAATAGTTACAAAGCTATTCATGTTTCCTCGCCATTTGGTGGTTCTTTATCTTCTGGCTTTGGTCGATCGAGTGGCACTGATGCT
>JBALXO010000125.1:0-8616 GCA_036960615.1 Cocleimonas sp.
GATTGATCAATCAAACGATGATCGAACGCTTTCAAACGAATGCGAATTCTTTGATTTGACATTAATCAAATCCCCATTTTTAAAGAACAACAAAATACATCCCATCACCTTTTATATGTAAAAGGGGGGTGTATCGCTAATAACATTCAACTCCCTATCGGAGCTGCTGTAGTACTTATCCATGTTGGCATAAGTAGAAATCCGCACAAAGCCTGAGCTATGTGCGGATGCGTATTATACATAAGCAAAAATATTTAGCAAGACAAAGATATTCGTTAACTATTTTCCTGAGCTTTTGCTTTCTTTTCCTGATCTCTTGTTACTCGATTGCCAAGGTGAAGACGGCCCCTTCCCGGAAATCCTGCTACTTGTAGGAGAACTCCGATTTCCCTGGCTGTTCCTAAGTAACTGTGTGAAATCTTTAACATCTTTGTTCACACTTTTTATCGAAGCTAAGTTAGCGTAATAAGTGTCCACAGAGTCGAGTTCTATTATTAAATTGAAAGATAAAAAAGCACTTGCTGTAAATTTCTCGGTCAAAGCTATACTTTTACCTTGGCGTTCTATAGCTATAGTATACTCTTCCCCTACTGCTAGATTTTTTAACGTTTCATTAATATGCGTAATATATTGTGTGTTCATTACTTTATCATTCACTGATACTATTATATCACCAACTTTAAGTCCTATAGCCTTAGCTGCACTATGAGGCAAGACTTCATCAACAACAATGCTATATTTTGAACCTGAGATTTTGTCTAATGTACCTATAAGACCAAATTGTTCGTTTAAGGTATTGTCTCTTACTATGTTGAGCCGACCTTTGTAATTTTTATTTCGATAGTATTCTGTAATTTCAAGCATAAGTCGTTCATATTCAAACTGTAATTCATGATCAAACTCTACCCCTTCAATAAGTGTTTTTTGAATATCGTTTTTATCGCGACCATAGGTTACTTGTGGCACAACAACAGGCTCATACACCATGTTAAGCGCAACTAATGAACTATTTCTTAAGACCTCAAGTTTCATTTCTTTTTTATAGTCAAGTGCCGTCAGTAATTCTGTTAAGTTGCTATAAGCAGGATCGCCGTAACTTACTATTACATCTCCGCTAAGTAATCCCAGTTTATGAGCTAATGAAAAAGGCAAAACGCTTAGTAATCTTACCCCGCCGTCTTTGTCTTTATAATTGTCGTCTTTAACCGCACCAAAATATTGACTTACTTCACTATTAATAAGACCTAAAGGTTGCACATTATCAAAGAGTTTATTCATCACCACCCTTAGGCGTTTTTCAAGTTCAGGCGGCAATTTTTCACTACTTTTAATCTTATCAACTTTGCTCGTGATAGCTCCAAGAATATAATTATTGTCTAATACGCATAATGACTTTTCTGCACTGAGTGTTACCTGACCATCGAGACTAAAAACCACCTGATATGCATTATTATCTTCTACTCTCAATCTAAAGGTTGATAAGCGTTCAGGTGATTTAGGGCTATCGGTTCCACGCATAAAATCTGTGTAATACTTCTCCAAATCGTCCTTTTTCCATAGTTCCACTGTTACGCTGTGTTCACCTGGTTCTAAATAATAGAGTTTACTGCCGTTTAGCGTCCTTAATTCATCTCCACCAATAAGACCGGTACGAAGTGTTCTAGTGCTGAGACCACTTGTATACTTTTTAATTTCACTCTCTAACATCAAACCATTGCTAAGTCTTATTCTTGAGAGGTAAGTTTCACCTTCTATTTCGGTCTGTTTTAGTTGTAAAGATGAACACTCCTTAGCTGAAACTGTATGCGTCGTTATCCCCAATAACAAAACTAAACCTAATACAAATTTATGACTTTTATATACTGAATACATCGCTGACTCCCTGTTGTGTTTTATAGAGCTCTAAAATAAGAACACTTCGCTTTTGAAGAAGTGTTACTTTTTGCTCTAAAGAGCTAATATTTTGTAATTTTTTATCAATATCATTTAATTTTTGAACAAAAAACACTTGTTCATAGGTAGTGACTTTAGGATTTATAAGTTTTGATTCTAATTGTTGATTTGTTAATAACACTTGTTCTAATTGATTGTGTAATTGATAATTGCTAAAAACTAGCCAGCCCATTGCTAAAAAGATTGTTGATGCAGCGACAGCAAAAGATTTAATGTAAAAAGGCACGACAGTTGGCTCTTTAACGGGATGTGGAGCTGCAATTATCGGTTGAATACGGCCTTGAATTTTAAGCCAGTTAATTTCATTAGGGACGCTAACTGCAGACATTTTAGAAGATTGTATTAAGGCTGACATCTTAACTCGCTCATCTTCATTGTCAGTAATTTCCCTCACATGAACTTCGTCTGCAGGTGTTAGTAAATCTGCACTTTCAACTTTATTACCCTGCATATTTTTTAGCCTCAGATTTTATTTTTAACTTTTTTAAGGTGCGTGAAAGCGTAGATTTTGAAAAGCTCGCGGTTTTATTGAATATACGCCCTATTTCACCATGCTTATATTGCTCAACCACTGACAACCATAAAACCATTCTCTCAGTCTCCGTTATTTGTGCTAATAAGTTATCTAATAAGTTTTGATTTTCTGCTTCATTATTTACATAGCTGCCATCAGTAAAAAGGTAAGTTAATTGTGAAAACACCTCTTGTTGTCTTTTTACTTTCTTAATATTATTTAAGGTATTATTAAAACCGATCCTCTTTATCCATGAAGCAAAGCAGCGATTCTTATCAAACGATCCTATTGAATTAAAAGCGTCCACAAATGTATCTTGCAATAAATCATTAGCGGTAGATTCATCTCGGCAAATCCTAATAATAAAACCATAAAGTGCAGGGGAGAAAAGCCGATAACACTTTTCAAAAGCCTCATTCTCACCGGCTAACATTCCTGATAAAACTTCAATTTTTAACATCTACTCCTCCAAATCCCTTTTCTTCAATGTGTGTGCCCCTATTATTGATAAAGTGTGCTTTCATTGACTTGACAACTTACAACGCAATTACCAGCGTTAGCACCGGCGGTCTATCATATCGATACGGTATAATATGATATTTTAATAAGTCACTTAGTTTATCTTAAGCTTTTTACCTTGCATTGATTTCTATCCTTATCCTTTCATACTTAGTAATACATCTGTCAACAATAAATGGTCGCAAAGAATGGTAAACTTTTTGATTTTTCTTTTTATTTATAGAGAAAGGGTTAAGTGACGCTGATTCAAAGCATCATATAAATAAAGTGCAAACTTACCGACATGGATCCTTTATCAACCGTCTTATTACCGATAAATATAACGGAGAAATATGATTTTATATTTACAATTGGTGTGGGTATTATGCAGTTTATGATATGAGTTAACGTAGATAGACGTAACTTTTATTCACAGAGGATAGGTTGAGGCTCTGTAGCACCTAAAGATAAATTATCCTGAAGGTGCTACATTACATTGTTAAAGTATTTTCAGCTTTATTGTTAGCTACTTGTGTGCATATTAAGTTATTTGTAATGCTCAGCGTTCACTGAATGTTATTCATTAAGTTGAGATATATAATGACTTATTTAAAGTCGATGATGTTAAGAATCTACCCCCCCATATTATAATTAAGAACGCCTGAACTTCTCGATTCTCTACTCCTTAATTTATGATAACTGCCCTTTCCTTCAATGCTCGCTTTCAACATTTCTTTTTGCGCATTCTCTACAGAAGCCAAATTTATTGAGAGTTGAAATATTGGTTCTTTAACAATGACGATTTTATTACCTTGCCCCATTTGTTGGTAATAATTGTTCATTGCTAACAAAAACTGGTCAAATTCGAAGGCTAGTTGTGCAGGTAATATTGTTTGATTAATAACATCATTCATTGAGCCTTTAACAATGGTGTAAGATGCTTCAGGGACAACCACTGGGATATAACGGCCAGTGAGCTTCATTGCTTTCCCTGCACGAAGGATGTCTAGAGATATTTGTTCACCATAGGCACGCCCTTTCAAGTAATTATTTATTACTTGGCTGGGTGTATTACTCGCCGTATTAAATATTTCTTCTCCCAATTTAATAATTAAGTCTCCTGCCTTAATATTAACGCCGGCTGCAAGTGAATGGCTTATCACTTTATCTACCTTTATATTCTCACCGACAAAATCTCTTGCCAACACAGTGCCAAAATGTTCGTTTAGCTTACGAGATTGAACATTAGTATCATCACGCTTGTCAGCTGTTTGTTGATGAAAGACGGTAAGGCTATGCATCATTGACGTTAGCTGCTGCTGAAGATTTTCGGGTAGGTCTACCGCAAGTAATTCAGGATAATTAGTTTTTGCTTTTGCAATGAATATCCCTTCGCACTCTTTACTGTCTTGTTCCTTAATTTCGATTACAGAACCAAGTCCCATTTCACTCACAGATAACTGATAATGTTGATTAGCCAATACTTGCATAGTAACTGCAGACTGCAATGGCACAGGTGGATTACTGGCCGTTACTCCTCTACGTAAACTTTTATGATATGAAATAAAATCACGTTTATCCCATTGATTTAAAATCAAGGTATGCGTACCAGGAGCAAGAAAGTATGCATGGTCTCCTTTGAGCGTTTTTTGATATTTCTTAGGTTGAGGGACCGCTTTACCATTAGTTCCCAGTAATTCTAAGATAACTTTTTTTCCAGAGATTTCACCACTCGCCAAACTAACTGATGCACAATCTGCTGCATATACTGTTTGTAGCAGCAAGGCTGGAATCAATGCAACTAATGCTGATTTTGCCAATCTGTATTTATTCATCTGTAATCCTTTATTTTAACTGAATACGTTCATAGGTTTAGCCATTACCGCTTAATTAAGTCAATATTTGTTAATAATATTGATTAATAATGGCTCTTAGTTTGGAACTATATTTCTGATAAATCGTTGGTTAATTCGGTTTTAGAATGCTGCCTGAGTTATTAACTCAAGCAGCGTTAAACCTTAATTCTTTGATGAAGATTTTGAACTCGAACTCGATTTTGATGGCGAACTTGGTTTTGAACTTGATCTCCAGCTTGCATCAGAACGATGACTTCTCGGAGTTCTTAACGTACTCGAACTGTAGTCATATAATTCAATTCCATAGTTATAACGCAACTTGCGTTCCTTGGTAAATTCCATAGGATTATTCGCTAAATCAAATAAAGCGTTTAACGCTAAGCTTCTCTCGGCTAAATCTACAGTCATTTCAAATTTAGGAAATAGTATTGGTGTATATATCCCCGTTAAAACCTGTTTAATACCACTACGTAAAATAGACACTGTATATACTTTATTTTTCTCTAGGGCTCTAATATTACTCGCTAGAATAACCGATGCAGCACCGGTAAATTCTTGTTCATTAATAGAAACAATCATATCTCCTTGCTTTAAGTGTAAGTTTTCAGCTGGACTATTTTCAGTAATACGCATCACCATAAACGCTGATTTGTTGCCTATCGTTGTATTTTTTCCTGTAATACCAAAAGAAACATCATATTTCTCAGGGCTTTTTATCATAATCGCAGTATCATCCAGATCATTATTTTTGGCATATTCCGCTATTTCCACCATCAAATTATTATATTGATATTTAATGCTTTCAGGTAAAGCACTAGCATTAGTTAACGGCAGTACTGTATCTAAATTGGTTGTTTTATAGTTCACGCTTGGGACAATTGCTGGTAAATATTTATTTGACAACTTATGCTGTTTTCCTGCTCTTGAAATAGTCATGTTTACGTCATGACCTAACTCTAACTCTCCTAACAAGCCATAAAGAACACTATAAGGATCCGAAGTTATACTTTTGACATCGACACCATTAATTTCAAGTATTTTGTCGCCACTGGTTAGTTTTAATTTGCTCGCAAAAGAGTATGGAAAGACGGCGAGTGTTTTAAAACTATTTTGATTAGTGTCAAATACGGCCCCAAACGACCAATTAAACTCTAATGGGAATAAATTATTCTCCTGAATGGTTTTCATTTTTGCCATTAGATGCTTCAGTTTGTAATCAAGGTTGTTATTAAGTTGGATCTCGCGCGCCTTAGTTGATGCTATATAAGTTACTTTGTCTTCATCACATAAGTCGCTGCTTATGTCCTCAATAGATTCAATACTAAAAATAGGGAGATTATCTTTGCCTGATGACTTAGCAGCAACATTGTACCTTTTATTTTTCTCTACAATCATTTGAATAGAGCTGGGCACGGTTCTCTCAAAACGCGGTTGCAGCCCCCTTTTAAATCGTTGATAGTAACGTTTATCCCATTGATTGAAAGTCAGTGTATGTAGACCAGGGGCTAAGTAATACTCTTTAGTTCCATCAAGTACGGCATTGAAATAAGAATGTTTATTATGCCCTTCTGCAAATGCCCCGTTGTGCCCCACTAATTCATAAACGACATCATGCTCTTGAGGATTTGCTGAAGTTATTTTAACTGCCGCACATTCGTTGGCGTGTATATTCAATGAAAAAATCAGAGCACTAATTACTAATAATGATTTTTTATATAGTCTAGATTGATATTGCATCGTTATTTTCCTTTTGTATATTTACAATTTCCTGAATTAGTAACTTTCTTTTATTCAGTAAAATTAATTTTTCTTGAGCATTCGTTGATTGAGAAAGTTTTAATTCGATATTCCTCACCTTGTTCAAAACACCTGCTTGATGAAATGTTGGGGTCGCATTGTCGAATAATTGTAATTCTAACGATTGATTAACCATTAGCACTTGTTCTAACTGGCTCTGTAACTGATAGTTACTCCAAACTAACCAACCTACTGCAATAAAAAAGGTGGAAGCGGCAATGCCAATAAATTGTTGAAAAAAATAGGGTCTAGCCCTTTTAATTTTTCGCGGAATGGCGACTGATTTTTTATCAATAGTGTGCCTTCTAATAGCTTGCCAATTCGATGCTTCTGGTATTATTACCGGCATCACATTCGCAGAAGCTTTCAATTGCTCTAACAACTTAATATCTTCTTGGCATTGTTCACACTCTTGTACATGTAAGCGCTCTGCTTCGGTATATTTATCATAAGTTTGCTGTAAATTAATATGCATAATTTTTAATCTCTTGCTTTGCTCTTAACTTTTTTAAACATCTTGAAACTACTGACTTCGAATAACTGGGGCTTTTCTTCACAATATTTCCAATTTCTTCATGGCTATATTGTTCAACAACATACAACCAAATAATCAAACGTTCTTTTTCTGAAATTTTCAGTAATAAGGCACTTAAAAAATTATGCTGTTCGTGTAGTATTTCTATTGAAAAGTCTGTTGACGTTATTTGGTTTTCATTTTCTATACCGATAACGGTTAATTTATGTTTTTTCAAAAAATTAAAAGTATGGTTAAAGGCAATACGTTTTATCCAAGCCGGAAACAATTGTGGTCCAGATGTGTAGCTGTGAATTTTTTCAAATGCGGCAATAAAGGTATCTTGCAATAAGTCATTAGCATTGCCTTGATCACGACATATATTAAAAATTGCCGTATAAATAAGGGGAGATAGCTGTCGATAGCATTGTTCCAATGCATCTTGATCTCCGGCTTTCATTTTATCGACAAGCGATTCATTCCATTGCACCAAAAGTTTACCCCTTTATTTTTCTTATATTTATATAACAACGCTTGTCCCTGAAGGGTCGCATATATTTTATAAAAGTTAACCTTTTTAAAGTTCTACTTATATAGAGGTAACATTAATTCGAAATATATAGCCATAATCCAAATCCAAATAAATACTCTTTGTACAATTTTTTTTCATTATCTATACAGATTTAGATAAAGTAATGGTATACTCGCGCGCAAATTTTCAATAATTCCGCTTTTTTAGTAGCGACTTAAATAGAGTAAAGTAATGGCAGATTTATCTAAATACAGAAACATTGGTATCTTCGCTCACGTTGATGCGGGTAAAACCACAACAACTGAACGTATCCTTAAATTAACCGGTCAGATCCATAAAACTGGTGAAGTACATGATGGTGAATCTACGACTGACTTCATGGAACAAGAAGCTGAGCGCGGTATTACCATCCAGTCTGCTGCGGTAAGCTGTTTTTGGAACGATCACCGTTTCAATGTTATCGATACTCCTGGTCACGTTGATTTCACTGTTGAAGTTTACCGTTCACTTAAAGTACTTGATGGTGGTGTTGGTGTATTCTGTGGTTCTGGTGGTGTTGAACCACAATCAGAAACTAACTGGCGTTACGCGAACGACTCAAAAGTTGCTCGTATCATCATGATTAACAAACTTGACCGTTTAGGCGCTGATTTTTATCGTGTTTGTAAGCAAGTTAAAGACGTTCTAGGTGCTAACCCACTAATTATGACTTTGCCAATTGGTGAAGAAGATGATTTTGTTGGTGTTGTTGATATTCTTAGCCAAAAAGCTTACGTCTGGGATGACACTGGTCTTCCAGAAAACTATGAAATCACTGATATTCCAGCTGACATGGTAGAACAAGCTGCTGAGTACCGTGTGAAGTTAATTGAAACAGCTTTAGAAGTTGATGAAGACATGTTGATGGAGTTCTTAGAAGGGGAAATGGTTCCTACTACAGAACAAATCAAAG
>JBALXO010000126.1:0-8461 GCA_036960615.1 Cocleimonas sp.
TTCAGAGTTGAATTTGTCCCTTTTAAAGTCAGTATATCTGACACGTTTATGCCCCTTTATCAGTCAGAGTAAATACTCATTCACATTCTGTTAATGCTCGTTTCCCATACCAAAACTTATCCATTTCATGATGAAAGCTTTTGAACCTCCGTTGTGTATCGCTTTGGTAAATTCGACATATCAATCAGCGTGCCCACCCCTTTTCTCATTGATGGTAACCTGACTAGAAATTTTTAAAGTTTTAAATAAACAGATATATAACATGAGCTTCTGATATTATATCCTTAGTTAAACATTGTTGCTTTTGAGGTTAACATGCTTAAAAAAGGATTAGATCTATCTAAACTTGTCCCCGTTCCAGTTGATTTGAATAAATTGAAAAGTAAGTTGTCATCAGGTAACGCTGTGTTGATTACAGGCGCAGGTTTCTCTCTTGATTGCAAAAACATAAGTGGCGGTACTCCTCCGTTATCCACAGAACTATCGAGAAAGTTTTGTGAAGAGTTTGGTTTACCAGTAACTGAAGATTTGAAGTATACCTCAGACGTATGTATCACTTTGGGTGACAAAGATGATGTTCTGCAAGTACTAAAGAACAGCTACTCATTGGTTGCTCCTTCTAAAGCTAATATCGATATATGCAGTATCCCTTGGCGCCGCATCTATACGACTAACTACGACAATAGTGTTGAGCTAAGTTATCTAGCTAACCAGAAAAGCATAGAATCTCTGTCTCTTCTCGACAAACCAGAAGAATATATTAAACATAAGCAAGCATTATGTGTACACCTTAATGGCTCTATCCAAAATGCTTGTTCTGATGACCTAGAGACTAAGATTAAGCTTTCAAATGCTTCATATATGTCTGCGGACTTCTTTCTCGATTCCAAATGGCGAAGCGTATTCAATCGTGACGTTGAGCACTGCTCAGCAATCGTCTTCGTAGGCTACTCTCTCTATGATTTTGATATTGAGAAAGTTCTTAACGACCGTCCTCACCTAGCGGATAAAACGTATTTCGTTGTACATGATGGCGCATCTCATCAACTTACTTATAAGTTATCGAAATACGGTCACGTTACAACAATAGGTACTTCTGGGTTTGGAGATTTAGTTACAGAGGTCATCGTTGACCAAGACGATACGTTGATGCCAATGTGTTTTACTAAAAGGGTCATTAATGAAGATGATAGCAACTTAAACGATTTTGCTACTCAATCTATGCTTCTATTCGGAAAGTACACGAGTGCAGATGTAGATACTGTCGTCAGGAAAGGGTTTAATATACCTTTTATGTTTGAGCGTACCGTGTCTTCGGAAATTATGAACAACATAATGGATAAGAAGCATGTTTTCATTCAAAGCGACCTTGGCAATGGTAAGTCAGTTTTATTGAGCCATATAGCATCTACGGCCGCGTTATATGGCCAAAGCGTTTGGGAAATGACTAATTTTGAAGACGATGCGTGCAAAGATTTAGATATACTTGCGAGTTCAGGTGAGCATTTAATCATCATCGACGATATAAGTGACCAAAAAGAGTTTTTCGATTATTTCACAGCAATACTTCCAACTAATATTACATTCTTATTATCCGATAGATCGGTCAGTTCGTTTTCAAACATTCAACAATTTGCTGATAACGGCGTGCCGATTAACGTATTTAGTTTGAATAAGTTAGCTGATACTGAAATCGAAAAGTTGATCTCAATTATAGATGACCAAAACCTATGGAAGCAGTATACAGGCTGGAGTAAACCAAGAAAGATTGATTTAATCCGGGAAAGTTATAAAAGTCAAATGTCTAACGTTCTATTGGAACTTCTGAAGAGCCCAGATATCAAAGAACGAGTTCTTCAATTACTTACCGAGCTAACATCAAATACTAAATATAAGAAAACGCTATTTACTTTAGCGTTATGTGACGTATTCAATATTAGAAAAGATCCTGTAAACATTAGTGACATTGCAGGAAACGAAGAAATATTCACAGCACGATTTAGGAATACTGAAGCATTTTCAACTCTGTTTTCAGTAGATACCGATAGTACTATTTTGACCAAATCGAGTATTTTAAGTCTGTTTATAATTAATCATATATTAACAGATAGCTATGTTGTAGAAAATTGCTTAGAGATTATGGAAAGAATTGATAAACGTGATGAGCCTCACCTCACTCGTTTACAATCGAAACTTAGGACCTTTAGTAATGTTGAAAGGTTGATTCCTCAAAAGCAAAGTGCACTGAATAACTATTTCGTTGAATTGAAAAGAAGATGTACATGGTTAACTAAACATCCCCACTTTTGGGTTCAATACGCTATGTGTCGACTTAGTTTTGGAGATACTAAGACAGCTCAGCTGCATTTGAATTCAGCCTACGAATTTGCTGCCCAACGTACAAATGGTTCGTTGAAGTACCATACTGAAAACATCGACACACAACAAGCTAGACTGTTTCTTATGGAAGTTACTGAAGGATCAATCTCGGGTAGAGAGAAGTTTGAAAGTTTTGAAAAAGCACACTCGTTGCTCATGAGTGTGAAAAATGATAACAAACGCTTCAGACAAGTTCTTAAGTACGAAACTGTTTTCGACAAAGCGTACAATATTTTTGGTAAAGGTAAGCAAGTCATTTTTGAACATGCATGTAAGCGGATGCTCGTAGATGCGAACCTAGCTAAATCTGAAGCAACAGCGACGGACAGAATTGATTTCATCAATACATCAATTAGAAAATTAACTGCTATTATCGAATCAATAGAAAGTGTTCGATAGGTTGGCTGTTTTTTATTAGTGATCACTATAATTTAATTAATGTCTATTTGTAATTGGTCTTTTAATACTAAGCACTTAAAAAATCCGGACTCATTGAGTCCGGATTTTTCCTTCGTGATATAACCAAAAAGTAGGGCAGGTTTATGCTGTTCTACACCACCAAATTTAGACAGTGACTTAAGCGACTTTTCAATACCTAAACTTATTCATGATTTACTTAATTAGAAGGCTCGTTGGCACGTTTCTGTCCATTTTCAAGTTAGCATGGCTAACACTTTCTGCCCCAATCTAAGCTAGGATCAAATCTAATGTCTGCTCTTGTGCCTTATCAAATTGAATTACTATGTCTAACTAAAAGATGTCTATAAAGTCGATGACTATTCATTTTACTCTTTTACTTTAAATCTAATTCCAAAGCTCTTATAAAATGCGGTGAAACTACTGTTCTTGAAGAAATCTTCATCATCTCTTATAGAAAATATATTACCTAAATCCCTAATTTTTCTTTTTTTATCATCCATAACATTTGTTACAAATATTAGCTTGAATTGAGACTTTTCTTTTAAGGCTTTATCTACTTCATTTTTAGATATTTCAAAAGTTAAAGAGCTGTCAGACTTACCTTTAACCTCAACAAATATTTTATTGCCATTTTCATCAAGATAGTCAATATCATAACCTAGTCCATCATGGCCTTCAGGGTTGAAGCCTGGGTGTTCTTTAGGGATTTTTGCCGCAAATTTTGAAACCCAATTAACAATTGTGTATTTGGACTTCAAATTTTCATACACAATTTTTTCAGCGGTTACGCCTATGTTTATTTTGGCTCCAGCATTACCGCCACCATCAAAACGGCCTCCACCATTACCTCCTGTGCCTGGATTTGTAGGCTGTTCTACTCCAGCTGTTTCTACTTCTTCAAAGTCTGTTGATGCGCCATCACCTACCGAATCAAATAAATTGCTAAAACCATCGCCTCCAAGGTTAGATTGGTCAGATTCCCTTTTATCTGAAAGGTATTTTTTAAACTGAGGAATCAGTGGGAGTATATTGTTAAAATATATTAAGCTTCTTCTGCTGTTTTTTGATAAAAATTCTGCTTGCTCTTCACTATTAAAAGTTAAACTAGTTACTGAACGCTCAAATTCAAATAGTCCTTTTTTGTATATTTCAACAGAATCGAAATTAACTTCTTCAATAAGGTCATTGATAGAAATTAGTAAATCAGGAAAGATACTGCTCAGTAAATCAATAAAATATGAGTCGATATTACAACACAATATGTTTTCTGGAGATGAGCAAAATTCAGCACTTTTGTACTTATCAAGTTGATCTTGAAATGTTGACTGTTGTTTTGTTGGTGTGTTAGTTAATTTCTGGAAGAGCAGGTTGGTGAACATAAGCTCAAACTTATTCTTAATTTTAATTAATTCTTGTTTGTTATGCTCTCTAAAATTAATATTTAAGTGACGTTCATTATTGAATGCATTTAGCGATATTCCTATTAAATCAAATAGCTCTATCAGTTTTTCAATATGTGCAGGCTTGTTTAAATGAGAAAAATCAAAAGAGTTGTTAAATGTATTAATATCATCTTCTGTTATGCCTAATAAATTGGCAAGGGGCTGTACTACAACATAATTATCCACATAGATCCCATCTCTTATGCTGACTTGTTTTATGGTTAAAATAGTTTCCCAAAAAAGTTGCTCAAGACTATATTCTTGAGACTGTAACTCATTTTTTATCTCAATAACCCTATTCATTTCTACGTCAAAATCTTTTAAATACTGCTCTTTTTGAGTGGAGTTTAGAAAACTTAATAACTGGGGCTTAAAGTTATGAGTGCTGCGTTTGGTAATTTTGCTAAACACCTCATTCAATGCTGAAGAAAACACTTTATTCTTACTTTCTGTAGGCGAGTGTAATAAATAAATGATTATGTTTCCTGCATCATCCTTAACATAATTGGGTGCCGAGATAGTTATCATTTCCGAATCACCAATCTTTACACCTATTACTAGTTCATCAACCAGTGTAACAGCTGTATTTTTGATTCGAATGAACTCCTCTTCGTTCAGTGCCCTAGAGATATATGTTTCAAGTAACGCTATTATTTGTGGCAATGAGTCTAAATAAGTAGATATATCACTTTTTTTGATTACAACCGCTTTGATTAGCTCTTTAGAGATTTGGCTAGAATATTCTTTCCCAATTTTTTTGGCAATAAGCCCAAAAGTATTTCTATCTCGGTTAGTGAAGTGTGGCTGCACCTTTTCTTTTATTTGCTCTGGTAATAATTCATAGCTTAATTTATCGTCAATATAATAAATTTCATTTGCATTTGCCCACTCTCTAGTTTTTGTTACTGTATTAACAGCCAAAAATTTAGCATGAGCTAATTGCTCAACTTTATCAGTACCATGCCGTGCAGTATAAGAATAAAGTTTACCTAATATTCGATTGTAAAAATCTATAAATTGCTGTTCTTCAGGTATCTTGTCTTTATAGGTATCAGAAATAAATAATAGTAATTGTTGATAGTTTGAAATTTCATCACTGTCTAAATGAATTAAACCTGTGCTTGAAGTAAAGCTACCCTTTAAATTATATTTAACAGGCAATAAATTTAAATACTTTGATATAACTTTATTGTGAAATTGATTATGTTCAAGGGGGGAGATACCGACAATATCACTGATAGATAAGCTCTCTTTTCCATCAATTAATACAATCCATTTTTCAGTTTTTAAGCTCTCTACTGCACCATAGACAGCTTTATTTGGTAAAATCCTATAATTGCTTGTGCAACTAGCCGCTCGAAATCTGGGTAATGATGTAGAGTCTAAAAATGCTTCATATTGGTCCCAGTTTTCGATAATTGAAGATTTAAACCAAGTATTATAACTTCTTGGTTTATCTAATACTCTATCGTTTTTAACATAGAAAGGCCTAGAGGTGAGATTAAGTAACCTAGCAAAAACCTTATCTCTTTTCTCTTTTCTATTAACACTAACTTGCTCTTCCATTACGTAGAAAGCAGGTATATTCCATGCCCCTAGTTTCTTCCAAAAGACTAGAGTTTCAGAAGACTTTTCACTTTCTAATACTTTTTCATCTACGAAGTTAGCATCAGGGTATAGCTCTCTTATATTATAGTTTTCAACATAAATGGGATTAGTGATTGGCGATAACCATTTATCAGTGCCACTTATAGGCAATAAGATTTTTTTCTTAATTTCATCTACAGATCTAATATCATCTGGAGACAGTCGATATATTGCAGTTAATACATCTGAATTGGGAACTTGATCATCACTAAAAAATTTTAGTAAACGCCTAGTTAGTTCAAAGGTATTAAACTCAACAATGCCTGTACGACTCCTACCGTCTCGAAAATCGACTATTTTTATATCTTGATGTATAAAGTGAATGTGTTTTCTAATGCTTTTGGGCAATTCTTCATTAGTTTGTTTGTCGCCTCCATAAAACACATCTTCATTGCTGGTAACTAGCTTCCATTTATCGGTCAGTAATACTTTCTTCTCGGTTAAGTTAATAAGCTGATGTTTGGTAACATAAGCATACAAATGTTGAAAAAATTCGAGGTTTCTATTCTTTACTTGTGCTTTGCATTCTTTTTCAATTTGGCTAGCAATGTTGTGGTACTCTAGAGTTTGAATTTTAAATTCACCTTGCAACCAATGAGCTACCTCTTCATCACAAGTTATTAGATGTTTACCTGCTACATCACCACTAGGGAAAATGGACTGGATTTCTGAATAACCTAAGATCACTTCTGAAGGTTTATAGTATTTACGATTACTCTTATCATAAATAAACTTTTTATCGTTAAGCTTCTTTACAACTTCATCATATAAAGCATTCAACTGACTATCTTGGTTTCGAGTAAAACACAGCATCTTTGTTGTATTTACCCTGTTTTTTTTAAGAGAGGTTAATACTTCATCCGCAATAAACTGTCCAATAGCCGTTAACAAGTAATCATTAACTTTTGAACCTCTTAGGGCTGTTCTTTCTGGGTTAACTACAAAGTAGCTGTGTATGATAAAACGAAATCCCGACGACAATTTTAAGGGGTAGAAAACATATAATTTGGAGTTATCAACTGGATTGCAGTGGCCTTTATCATTTAACTCAATAACGACACTCACATCTATTGCAGTCGAACTACTAAACACCTCTTTTTCTTTTTTCGGAAGTGAATTGACTAGTTCTTTTGGCAAAGTTATTTTTTTTGAGGGAGAGTAAAATCTGAACTTTGAGTTATCACCACCTTCGCTGTTTACACTTACAGTGTCTTTGTGTTTTGAAATCTCAAGTTTGGTGGTTTTATCTGCGCTCTGAAACATCAGTTGATTGATATTACCAAGTAAGACTAATTGCCTGTGACCGATATTATTAAACGCTTCAATAATTGACTTTTCATCTAATTCAGACTTAAGAGGCAGCTCTATTTTAGTTACAAACCCATGCTCAATCTCATCAGGAGATAAAGTAGTGCCTTCAAAATGAGGGAAGAAAAACAAGGGAACTGAATCCAGCGTAAAATCATCCCTATGCGAACACGCATTTATCGTTTTTTGGCGATCAAATTCAACAGTACCGTATTTTGTAATGATCCTTGGTCTATCTGTGATTTCCTGTACAGACTTGAAGCCAATGCCTTTATAACCGATATAGTCTTGACTACGTTTTGTGCTTTGCCCAATTGTAGTTATCCCCTCAATGCCTTGTTGACTAAATTCAGCACCGGAGTTAGCAATTGATAGAACATTATTTTGAAGTGCTATTTTTATGCGGCCATCAGCATCAATTTCTTTGTTTGCATCCCTTACATTCTGAATTAACTCGAATAAATACCGTCCCTCATAGGCCTGTTGAATAATACGTTCTGATTCAGCACTAGCTCGTAATCCACGTGCGGAATCATTTTTTGATTCATCAAACAACTTCTTAACAATATCTTTTAGGTTCATTCAATTATCCATCAAGGGGGATACTATGACTGCACTTTATAGCGAATTTAGCTTAATAGACAGATTAACTTGATGATTTCACTTGGCATTATTGACCAAATTGATTGTATCTTTCCATCCAAGTCTGCACCTGTCCACTCGCTTAAGCCAGTTTGACTTATTTCAAGTAGTTTGCGTGTTACTAAATTAGCATTGTTATGTTTCTGAAATGTCGACTTTAGGTTTACGATATCAGTAAAAGATAAGGACTTTCACTCGTGACAAATGAACCGTTCCAACAATACTGGACACGCAATTAACTGAAATCGCTATATCTGAGCTATTTCATAAGTCACTAATTTAGTTAACGTGCTGACACACTTCTGTCCAAAAATGACTTAGAGCGCTTAGTTACAAACAAGGTTGAATCGAAGATAACTAAACGACAGGTGCAATCGCGGCTGTGACCATCGAAAACATGGATGTTTTCGCAGAGCGCCCATGGATGGGTTTACAGCGTGTCACAGAAGTGATTGCACTTGAGGAGCACCACTGGGCAAGCATGCGTTCGGGCATTTCTAAACAATATACCTTTAGAACAACAAGAACCCGTTCAGATGTGGCGGCGGGACTTGAACCCGAGTCCATAAAAAAATCCCCGTTGGCATTGCTGCCTGCGGGGATTTTTTGTTAATCAGCCTAAA
>JBALXO010000127.1:0-8392 GCA_036960615.1 Cocleimonas sp.
AGTAAAAATAATATAACCCTGAAATATAACTATCGATATGCATGAGTATTATGAACTTATTACTCAATTTCTTTGCAATTTTAGATGTTCTATTTATCTCAAAATACAAAATAATAGAATATTATCAATGAAATATTGGCTAAAGCATAAACTCAATACAAGCACCCAAAAAGTCCATAAACTTGTTTTAAAATTGATTATTTTCTCTTCTCTATTACTTGGATCTTTTTCAGCTTTAGCTCAACCATGCGTTCCATGGTCTGATGATTTTTACCTAAAACCTGATTTAATCGTAGGTACTATTAAAGTAAATACTGGTGATATATTTGAACTATCAAATCCCAAAGAATCCAGAAAAATTCACCAAGTTGCCAATAAACTTCATGTTAAAACAAAACCAAGGGTGATTCGTAGACAATTACTGTTTAAGCAAGATGATAAATTTAAACAAAGAGTATTAGATGAATCTGCTCGTTTAATAAGAGCTAATCGGTTTATAAAAGATGTTGAAATCACTCCTTTTGAAGTTTGTGGAAATAGCGTTAATATTAAGGTCAAAACTAATGATAGATGGACATTTACACCTGGATTGTCATTCGGTAAATCGGGAGGAAAGAATAAATCAGGTATAGAGTTTCAAGAAAACAACCTATTCGGCTTAGGTAAGAGTCTTTCACTTAACTATAAAAACAATATAGAAAGACATGAAACAATACTGAAGTATTCAGATGAGCAGCTATTAGGCTCAAGACTGCATTTGTTTGCCTCGGCAATTAGCAACTCAGACGGAAACGGCTATCAACTTGATTTGTCGCTTCCTTATTATTCACTTGATAATAAACGCACTTGGGGTACGAAAAACGCTAGCATTCAACAAGAAAACTCGATTTATAGCAAAGGCGATGTGATTGATAAAGTAACAGTAGATGACAAATCACATTCTGTATATAAGGGTTGGTCGAAGGGTTTGAATAATGGCTCGGTCAGTCGATTTAAAGTCGGCTGGAATTATTCTGAAACTCAATATGGTCAACAAAAACCTATTTCTCAATCCTACCCTTGGTTTGAGTACGAATATATTAAAGAACAATTCACAACACGCACAAACTTTAAAAGTATGGGGGAAATTGAGGATGTGCCCTTAGGGCTAAATTATACGTTTGAAGTTGGCTTGCTAGATAAAGAGCTTGGCTCTAGTGAAAACCACATTAGGCTTGCCTCAACAGTTAGCAAGGGTTTTGAGTTTAAAAAGAGTCTCGGTTTTATTCAATCAGATCTTATCTCTTACCTTGGCGAAGGTAGATTAGAAGGTGAAACTCTAAACTTGAAAGGTGAATTATTTACCTTTAATGATCATGGAAGTGATTTTTATTTTTCGGGTAATCTACAAATAAAAAATAATTTGCAACTAGGAGAACAATTACTCCTCGGTGGTGAAACAGGTTTACGTGGTTATCCTACAGGCTATCAAGATGGAACAAAATCTCTCGTCTTTACTGCAGAGAAACGCTTCCACTTTGATTGGTATCCTTATCAGTTAGCGAAATTTGGCGCAGTTGTTTTTGCAGATGCTGGAACCGCCTGGGGTGGAGATAAAAAAGCAGAAGTATTATCTGATGTAGGATTTGGTTTACGTATTATCCCAACACGTACCAGTAAAACAAAAGCGCTTCATTTGGATTTTGCCTTCCCACTAGATGCGGGAAAAAATATTGACGGCCTTCAAATTACTCTAAAAACTCAGCAAAACTTTTAGCAAAAGATTCCTCAAGAAGCATGTCGGTAGCCGGCTAATTTTAATAGCAAATATTGAATGAGCTCCGAAATAACCTCAGGAAACCCCTTATAAGTGGGGGGGTGTCATTTTTTATACTGTTTGTATTATTTCTGCTGTTTCTGATATGGGGCATATGACCTAAAAATAGCTCAAACGATTTTTTATCGTGGTTTCTACTCTATTTGACCCTTTTTAGGTCTAAATAAAACACGCAAAATCAGATGCTTAGTACACTTAACAAACTAAGCAATAATGAAAAACAACGCATTTTATCTCCCTTTAAAAAAATTACTCATTCTCTATTTTGGGTTCATCGCTGTATTCACGCTTGGACGTATCAGCTTATTTTTCCTATATTTTGACCGCATACAACAAAGTGACACGGAATACTGGCTGAGTTTTTTATATGGTTTGAAAATGGATACTATCGTCGCCTGTGTTTTTTTAATTATCCCTGCAATTCTATTATTACTGACACCTTCCCTAAGTAAAAAACTCGTCAATAGAATATTAAGAATCTACGTTTTATTGGCCTTTCTATTATTTATTTATATTGAAAACGCGACCTTCCCTTTTTTTGAAGAGTTTGATGTTCGTCCCAATGCTTTATTTCTCGATTATTTGGCATACCCAAAAGAGGTATTTGGTAATATTTGGGCTAGTTACAAACCAGAAATATTTATTTGTTCTGTACTATTAGGCTTGTTTACCTATTTCTATTGGCGTAAAACAGACAAGTATTTTATTGATGCTTTCGAGGTGTCTTATTTTAAAAGAGCCGCCTTGTTTATTCCTGTTTTTCTCATTCTCTTTATCGGGATTCGTTCGTCCTTTGGGCATCGCGGAGCAAATATTTCGGATGCAATGTATACCAATAGCAATCTTGTAAATGAAATCACGAAAAACTCTTTTTATGCTATTGGCTATGCATATTATTCACAGAAAAAATCAGGAATGGATGTCAAACGCTATGGCAAAATGCCTATCACAGAAGTATATCAACGTATGGGTAAGCGTCTGGATATTGACCCTGTAAGCTGTAAAACACCCTTCATGCGTAACGTTAAAAGCAACTTCAAACGCAACAAACCCAAAAACTTAGTGATCTTTATTCAAGAAAGTTTAGGCGCTCAATTCGTTGGTTCACTAAATGGTAATCCCGAAGAGAGCATCACTCCTAATATTGATCGTCTATCTGAAGAGTCCGTTTCTTTTACTAACTTATACTCCAATGGCACCAGAAGTATTCGTGGTCTCGCGGCTTTGACTTCAGGCTTTTTACCTGTACCTGGCAAAGGTGTTTTAAAGCGCAACAAATCACAAAAAGACTTTTTCACTGTAGCACAGCTGCTTAAACCTTATGGTTACCATAGCTTTTTTGTATACGGCGGTGAAAAGCGTTTCGATAATATGGCATCATGGTTTTATGGTAACGGCTTCGATGAAATCATTGATGAGGAAATGTTTATTGATCCCGGATTTCATGGTAATTGGGGTGTCAGTGACGAGGACTTAGTCAAAAGAGCAAATAGCGAATTTAAAAACTTATATCAACGAGATCAGCCATTCGTCTCGGTGATGTTTTCAACGACCAATCACACGCCGTTTGAATTCCCTGATGGGCGTATTGAGTTAGTAAAAGGTGTTGAAAAAAATAGCGTTGAAAATGCCATTAAGTTTGCAGATTATTCAATTGGATTATTCTTCGACATGGCAAAACAAGAGTCGTATTACAAAGATACTGTTTTTGTGGTTGCCTCGGATCACAATGTTCGTGTGTATGGTGATAACTTACTCCCTTACGATATGTTCCGAATTCCAGGAATCATTCTAGGTGATGGCATTAAGCCGCAAAAAGTGACCTCGTTAACCATGCAACCAGATGTATTAGCTACTGCATTGGATTTAATAGGAATAGATGAATTGCAGTATCCTATCTTAGGGCAAAGCATCTACAGCAAGCATAAAAAAGATATGTCGTTGTTGCAATTCCATCAAATGTACGGCTTAAGAGTTGATGATGAAATTGCCATAATTCAGCCAGAGATGAAACCAGTCACGATGAAAATAAAAAATAAGAGGCTAGTTGAAACGAATCAAAATATTGAATTAGAACAAGATGCACTGGCATTTGTAATTGGAATTAATGATCTATATCAGACAAAACAATATCGGCCAGTTAAGCAACAAGACTGTATAACGGGCAAGGTAAAGTTAAGTAAAAAATAGAAAAAGTGCCAAGCCGAGCTTTGGTGAGACAATGTTGGAGTGCTACAACGACTACCCGAAGTGCGTTGTTTTCATTTAAAATGAATAAAAACCACGTAAAAGTGGGGGGGTGTCCTTTTAAACAGACATGTAAATCCCATAAGAATATACTCCTAGCGGTACTTATCTAAGGAAGCAAAAGAATGGATACTGCATCAAACTGGTTTTTCTGGGCAATATTGTCAGCTATTTTTGCGGCATTAACCGCTATCTTTGCGAAAATTGGACTTCAAGGTGTTGACTCTGATCTTGCAACATTGATTCGAACCGTTGTGATATTTATCGTGTTGACCACTTTCGTATTAGTTGCGGGAAAATGGAGTAACCCATTTGAACTTTCCCAAAAAACCTGGCTCTTTTTAATCCTATCTGGTCTGGCAACAGGTGCTTCATGGGTATGTTATTTCAGAGCTCTAAAAATTGGTGATGCGTCCAAGGTGGCCCCGGTAGATAAATTCAGTTTGGTACTCGTTGCCATCTTTGCCTTTTTTCTTCTGGGTGAACGTCCATCACTTAGAGATTGGAGTGGAATACTTTTGATTGGCGTTGGTGTGTTAGTTTTAGCTCTAAAAAGGTAGCTCTAAGGGCGGAAAACAGCTTAAAAGTGGAGGGGTGTCTTTTTGACTCATCAAAACAGGCTTACAATAAATCCTCAAAGAACCAAGCTGAAAGCTCATGCCTGCCGCCAAGACCTGATTTTTCATAAATCGCTGAGGCTTGTTTACGTACTGTTTTTTCTTGTGTAGAGCGCGCCTGTGATACTTCTTTGATGCTCAAACCTTTTAACATCAGCAGAGCAACTTCCTTCTCACTTGGACTCAATGCCCATTCATTAAACTGCCACTGAATTACTTCTTGGTATTCTTTTTTGCCATCCCTTAAGCGAACATTAGAACTCTCTAGCTGCTCTCTTACTTGTTTTAAGTTAGTTTCTAGTTCACGTTGATGTTTACCTTGTTTAAAAAACAAATAGGTAAAATATATCATTCCGCCAAATGACAAAATCACTAGGATTATTTCAAAACTAGCTTGGTTGATATTTTCCTTATTTTTTTGAATTTCTGCTAGCTCATTAATCACCTCAAGCAGACTAAAGGCAGAGAGGACAAGAAAAAATATTCCAAGAGCAATTTTTTGGAGTTGAGTCATTTAGATTTACTAATAGGAGTGGATTATTCAATTATGGGTCATATGACCCATCTATTTTATCGTATTGGTTTCCATAATGGAACATTTGTCCAATAGTAAGAAACTTTCAAAAAAGTATAGTGGTCTTTCGTTTTAATACATTAATACAATCACTAATCTTGAAGGGCTTTTACAAATGTTTTTTAAAAAAATACTAACAATAATTATTATACTGATAACTATTTCAAGTTCGGCGATGGCTAAAGAGGCCAAAGCTTTTGATCTGTCTGCTTACCAAGGCAAGGTTGTAATGCTCGATTTTTGGGCTTCTTGGTGTGTTCCCTGTCGTAAGTCATTCCCTTGGTTGAATAAAATGCAATCAACTAAATCCTCAAATGGTTTAGTTATTATTGGGATAAATGTAGATGAAGATACTGCAGATGCTGAGCGTTTTCTAAATAAATATGTTGCTACTTTTAAACTTGAATATGACCCAGAAGGTAAATATGCGAGCTACTACGATATTCCTGGAATGCCAACTTCGTTAATTTTTGACCGTAATGGAAAGTTAATTCATCAACACTCCGGGTTTAAGTTAAAAAACATTGCGGAGTATGAAAGTGCGATAAATGGAGCTTTAGCGAAATAAAAACACTATTAAACAAATTTAAAATGGACACCCCCCTACTTTTGAGGTGTTTTTATCTAATTATAAAAAGGAATAAAGAATGATTAAATCATTAATACCTAGCTTAGTAATGATTGCACTCTTGTCGAGCATCTCGGCATGCAGTTCTTCTGGAGTAAAACCTTGGGAGCGTGGAAATTTAGCCAAGTCATCGATGACGTTTGGCGCTGATAGCATGATTGATACCACCGATGATCATATCTATTTTTCTAAAGAAGCAACTAGTGGTGGACGCTCATTTGGAGCAGGAGGTTGCGGATGCAACTAAAAAAATCAAGCAAGATCGCATTGGCGGCGGCAAGTTTATTGGGGGCTTCTCAAGTTTCAATAGTTTCTGCAGCAGATTGGGATCATGAGGCAGCCGTTCTTTATTACGGTGAATCTGATGATCGCGTTCAAGATGCCAGCTTTAAATACAAAGGTAAGCGTACTAACGATGATGATAATGTGCTCACCCTTGGTTTAGGTGTCGATACATTAACAGGATCATCCCCAAGTGGAATTGCTCCATCAGGTGATGTACAAATCGTTGCCACACCATCTGGAAATGGCACCACAACTTACCCGGCGAATGAACTTACGCTCGATGATACATTTCTTGATACAAGAGTAGATTTATCAGCTTCTTGGGATCAAAGTATCATCGATGACAACACTCGAGTTAATGTTGGTGTTTCTGTTTCTAAAGAATATGATTATTTACATCTAGGTTTATCTAGTGGAATCTCACGCGAGTTAAACAATAAAAATACAACGCTCTCATTAGGACTCGCCTATTCTGCCGATACCATTGAGCCAGTTGGCAATACTCCTATAGGATTATCGGACATAAGCGCCGCAAAGGGTGCGAGTGATGAGTCAAAAGATACGATTGATTTCGTTGTTGGAATAACCCAAGTCTTATCAAAGAACACTATTCTGCAAGTAAACTATGGGTTAACCCAAGCAGACGGCTATTTGAATGATCCTTACAAACGAATCAGCCGCGTAAATAGTACAGGCACGATAGTGCAAAACCTAAACGAATCGCGCCCCGATAAACGCTTAGGTCATAATTTATATGGCGCTTTAAAACATGATTTTTCAGGTAATGTACTCAGTTCATCAGCGAGATTACACAGCGATGATTTTGGCATAGATTCCATAACGCTTGATGCTAAATACAATATTAAATTAAGTAATAGACGCAGCATCGAGCCACATTTGCGTTACTACCATCAATCAGCCGCTGACTTTTATGCACCACAACTAAATGCGGCAGATCCTTTGCCTGCATTCGCTTCTGCAGATTATCGTCTTGCAGAATTTGATGCTTACACTCTTGGTGCGACATATAGATTTGGTGGTAGTAAAGATCGCGAGTGGCGCATTACTGGAGAGCTATATTCTCAAAATCCGAAGAAGACGAATTTGACTGCAGGACAAGCAGGTTTAGATGCTAACCCTGGATTTGATGCGATTATGCTTTCTGTTGGAGTGAAGTTTTAAATCTGTGATAAGTTTGTTTTTTCTTTCGTAAATAGATCAACAACTCTTACACAGAAATATGCCCAACAATGCTCTTAATAACACAAGTGATAAAATAAGCTTTGAAACGAAAGGCTCCATGTTAATGGGGCACTTTCGTGCCATGGCAAACCCCTGTTTGATCATTATTGAACATGAAAATGTTTCGCAGCATTCAGACGCTATAAAACAAAACATTCGTTTGATGGCAAAAGAAGTTTGGCGAATTGAACAAAATTACTCCCGTTATCTAGCTTCATCGGTATTAAGTAAAATAAATGATGCGAATGGAGTTGAAGTTAGTATTGATCAAGAAACCTATCAACTATTGAATGTCGCAGATATCCTTTGGCAAGAGAGCGAAGGTATGTTCGACATTAGTAGCGGCGCATTCCGTAAAATTTGGAAATTCAAAGATCAGCAAACGATTCCATCACAAAAACAAATCGATAATGCATTAACTCATGTTGGTTGGAATCGTGTTCAATTTAATGAGCATAAAGTTTGTTTAGAGCCCGGAATGCAAATTGATTTTGGTGGCATCGGCAAAGAATATGCCGCTGATAAATGTGCTGCTCTGGCAGATAAAACTTTTGGGAATAGCGTGTTGGTTAATCTGGGAGGCGATGTTGTCGCAAAAGGTCCTCGCTTATCAGGCAAGCCTTGGGACGTTGGTATCGAAATTAAAGATGGTGGAGGTAAAGTTTGGAAGAACGTACCCTTGGCACAAGGTGCTATTGCTACCAGCGGTGATGTATATAAATCTATCGTAGTTGACGGTAAGCGCTATAGTCACATTATTAATGCCATAACCGGTTATCCCACACCCGATGCACCAAATACTGTCTCAGTAATCGCCCCTAATTGTACTGAAGCTGGCATGCTATCAACTATCGCTATACTGAAAGGACTTGATGCGAAAACCTTTTTAGAAGAACAAGGAAGACCTTATTGGATTCAGCGTTAGAATAACGAAACGTAAACTACAGCAAATAGGCCAATAAGTAGGGGGGTGTCTTTTAGAA
>JBALXO010000128.1:0-8324 GCA_036960615.1 Cocleimonas sp.
TAGATACGGGGTTGGTTTTTACTGTCGATGACGCTCTTGCAGAAATACATAGCTTTATCTATACAAGTCCATTACCTCTAGTCCTCAAACATAGGATAACTTAAGATGTTAATAAATTGATAAATAATCAACCTTTGTGCATGAAAAGCTAGCAGAATAGAGCTTCCCATGTATAATTTGCGGTTCAATTTTGGCGTTTGGATTAAATGATTAATGAAAGCGATAGATCTCTTTGCTGGTGCAGGTGGCTTCTCTTTAGCCGCACATCAATGCGGTATTGATGTAGTAGCAGCCATAGAGCTAGATAAAGCCGCTTCCATTACTTATCAAGCGAATCTAATTGATTGCCTAAAAGCACCAACAAAACTCATTAATGCTGATATTAATGAAGTCAATCTCCCCGCTTTGATGAAAGAGCTAAAACTTAAATCCGGTGAATTAGATTTATTACTTGGTGGTCCGCCATGCCAAGGCTTCTCAACACATCGCATTAATAATGCTGGTATTGACGACCCTAGAAATCAGTTATTGTTAAAGTACTTTGATTTTGTAGATGGATTAAAACCTAAAGCTTTTCTCATCGAGAATGTGGCAGGGCTGCTATGGAAACGTCACGAAGACTATCTAAAACAGCTTCTCATTTTGGCAGAGCAACACGGATATACCATTCATTTTTGCGGAATACTAAACGCGAAAAATTACGGCGTGCCACAAAACCGTAAACGAGTATTTATTTTTGGTACACGTAAAGTCCTCAATATTGAAAATCCAACCTTTCCGCCTGTGGCGACTCATTTTGCACCATCATCTAAAAATGAACCAGAATGGAAAACAGCATCTAGCGTGTTTGAAAAGCTCACACCAGAATTAATAGAACGCTATATCGAAGAGTATTTCCGTCCCAAAACGAAAATGACCGATGAAAACGCTAGATTATTATTAACATCTTTAGAGCACGGCGAACCAGTTACCCCTAATGATGTGGGTAACATCAATATGCTGCCAACACCTGAGATGATCACTCGATTCAAAAACACGCCACTTAATGGCGGTCGCATCGATTCAGGACACACTCTTAAATGTCATTCGAATGGGTATGAAGGCCATAAAGATGTGTATGGCAGAATCATGATCCACACCCCGGGCAATACCATTACTACCGGCTGTAATAACCCCTCTAAGGGCCGTTTTGTTCATCCATGGAAGAACCATGGTATGACCCTACGCCATGCAGCACGCTTTCAAACCTTTCCAGACAGCTTTAATTTTTTCGGCAATTCAACACAACAAGGTAAGCAGATAGGTAACGCCGTCCCTCCTTTACTCGGCAAGGTGCTAATTAAATCCATAATAAATGGATTGAATTAAAAAAAGTGCATAGAATAGGTTTCATTATTTTCCAATGTAACCATTTGATATGAGCAATGAATCTTCAAGAAAATCGGTTTCGTTTAAAGCTCAGGCCCGTACTATCGACCACCTCGGTAAAGGACAAATAGCAGATGCCCCAACAGCTGTTAGTGAGCTTTGGAAAAACTCTTACGATGCTTATGCTCGAGATGTAGCCCTCCATTTATTCGATGATGATATAAAATGTGGTGCGATTATCGATAATGGCTGCGGTATGACTTACGAGCAGTTAAGTAATAGCTGGCTAACTATTGGTACATCATCAAAAACAAAAAAAAGCCTCCTACCTGAAGAAGACCGCTTTAACTTAAAAGATAGATATACCCAAGGTGAAAAAGGTATTGGCCGGCTTTCTACTGCTTTTTTGGCTCCCGTAACACTTATTGTGACTAAAAAAGCTAATACACAATATTCTGCAGCACTAATTGACTGGCGTTTATTTGAAAATACTTATCTTGGTTTACATGATATTAAAGTTCCGATGCAGCAGTTTGATAATCTCAGTGAATTACCTGCTGTATGTTCTGGGCTGCAGCAAGACATGCTTAATAACCTCGCCCTAGCACCAAAAACTGAAGATGAAAAAATACTTCGTCGTATGTGGAAACGCTTTGGTGTTGATGAGCAAGAAGCGTTTGATTTACGTCACAACCCTCAAGATGATGAAGTATTTATATCGACAGAGCAAAAAGTTAGATTATTAAGTGAAAGCTTTAACTTCAAATCAAGTCACATTGATAGTTGGACCCCCTTTTTAAATAAAGCCGCAGAACTTGATGGCGCAGAGCACGGCACAGCTCTTTTTTTATTGGACCTTAATCGCGACTTAACTTTGCTTACTAATAGAGGAAATATGAGTCGTGAGGCTAATGAGTATCAAGCTATTCAGCGTGATTTAGTCGATACTCTACGTGCATTTGTTGACCCATTTAACCGCGAACCGGATGAAATCAACGAATTCCATTATGAAATAATTGCTTTTGATAAGTCAGGTTACACCTTTGGTGAACAGACTGAAATTCTCAACTACCAAGATGTATTTGACTATTCCGAATTTGAAACATTAGAACATAAAGTTATCGGTCAAGTTGATGATAAAGGCTGGTTTAGAGGCCATGTAACTGCTTTTGGAAAGGAATACCCAAATGTAGTAATCCCTTGTCGTACACCAGGAATGGATGCATTGACCAAAGCAGGTTCCTTTGATGTTAAGTTGGGAACTTTTGAACAAATGCTCCTTAAATCAACACACGAATCAGAACATCATTCTCACTTATTGGAGCAAGCAGAAAAATATTCTGGCTTTATGATTTTTCGTGATGGTTTGCGAGTTCTCCCATATGGCCGTATTGATAACGATTTCTTTGATATAGAAGAAAATCGCTCAAGGAATGCTGGTCGGTATTATTGGTCTTCTCGTCGGTCCTTTGGTCAAATTTTATTAGATCAAAAAAATAATCATCTTTTAAAAGACAAGGCTGGTCGTGAAGGGTTTGTAAAAAATCAAGCTGCCCGTGAGCTAAAATCCTTGGTAAAGGCACTTTTGCTGAAATTAGCTGACACTTACTTCGGTAGTCACTCAGAAGAACGACAAATCATGCTAGAGCAGCTATCTAAAGATAAGCAAAAGCAGATGAAAGCGCGTAATTCGTCTGCGCGACTATCCAAAAAAGCCTTCACGACTGCAATGGAAGCCAACCTTCCTAAGCTAAGTTTCCATGTAGAATCGGCACGAAGTGTTCATAAAGAGCTAGAAGGAGGCGTTGCAATATCTCTTCATCATTTAGATGAGTTGGTAAAGGGTATTGATAAGTTAGAAGCGTTAAGACCTGAATTAAAAGCTCCCAATAAACCCGCCAAAATGGATGACTACCTTGAAGAACAATACCGTAGCTATCGTGATTTATTTGGCGAACTTAGTGAGCTTTTACAAACTTGCCGCGAACGCTTAAATAATTTAGAAGCGTTGAGTCAGCAGCGATCGCCCATGGAAAGTGCACAAAACAAATATAATGCGATTGATTCAGCACTGACTAAGCAGGTGGGACGATATGCTAATGATATCGATAAAACTCTCGAGCGTTTAGTGATTACTTGGAAAAAAGCAGCTCGCACGGATAAAGAGACATTTGAACAGCAAGCCTTGCCGTTACTTGATGCGGTGACCAACGCTAGCGATACAAGCCAAGTGCTTAATTCGTTAGATAAAATTTATCGTGAGTTAGCAGATGATATTGCCACCAAATATGAAGGTTTCCTTCAAGCACTTGATAAGTTAGAGCAAGGTGTAGACCTCGAATCCGCATTTACCTTGGCTGAAGATGATCGTGTTAAAGCGGAGCAAGAAATTACCCAGATGCGTAGCCTTGCGCAGTTAGGTATCAGTTTTGAAATTTTAGCCCATGAGCTTAGCGCACAAGACAAAGCCGTAACTCGTTCGCTTAACTCCTTGAGTAACAGTGCAAAGGCAGAGCTCGGTTTTAAAAATGCCATAAAAGCGCATAAACAGTTTACCGAATACCTCAGGTTTTTATCGCCGCTTAAGCTTTCCGGTTATCAAACCCGCGATGATATTACAGGGCAAGATATAGTCAAAAATGTGAAGCTGTTCTTTCAAGATCAGTTTGAACAACAAAACATTAACCTTGAATTTAGTGATGCCTTCATGCGTATGAATGTCGTTGATGTAAAGTCACGGATTATCCCAGTGTTTATCAATTTACTGAACAATGCGCGGTATTGGGTAGCGCTAGCCGAACAAGAGCGTGAAATAAAGGTTGGTATCATTAATGATTTGGTCGTAATTGCCAATAATGGACCCGCTATCGACCCTGACGATATTAGCAATCTATTCCAGTTGTTTTATAGCCGCAGACCAACAGGCAACGGTGTAGGCTTGTACCTGTCTAAACAAAACCTTGCGATCGCTCGCCACAATATCTGGTATGCCCAAAAACCAGAAGAAAAGCTAATCCAAGATGGTGCCAATTTTGTAATTCAATTTCGCGGAATGGAAGTAAGATAATGCCAGAATTATATAGAGAGAAAATTGTAAGTGCATTTCGCGACAACGCGATTAAATCAGTGCTATTAATTGATGATCATTATCTTCCATATCAGGGAATTGGACAAAGCTACATAAGTGCTAACAAAGAACTCAGTCAACTGACTGTTGAGCTACCTGTAGATGCTCCGGATACTATTGAACAACTGAAACAGAAACTAGCGCAAATTCGCATTATTGTTGGTGGCTCAAACTCTGAATTGATGTCTTCTGAAACTGCTGGGCAATTTGTTGATTTCTTCCATACAAAAAAGCTTATTTGTGATGTAGAAAACCAGACTAACAACTTAGATATAGACAAAATTCGGAAAAGCGATCTAATCGTACTGGACTATCATCTGAAAGCTACAAATGAACCGAATCCTGCAGAGCATTCTCTAAATCTGATATCAGAGCTCAGTAGCAGTAAACATATGAATGTAGTAGTTGTTTTTACTGCTGAAGAATTAAATGATGTTTGGCGAGAGATAGCAGCCACTTTAAGAGGGACTCACATTGGCAATGTTGATGAATTCTTAAATGATGGTACGCTCCTCGCCCAATGGCATGATTACAGTGATGACTGGGAAGAAGAGTGGAAGCTGTTTTGTAATGCTAATATTGAAGCTGAGTATTTAAAAGCTGAGCTCGACATTACAACCACTATTAAAGACTTTCAGGATATCTGTGAAGAAAATGGTTATGAAAAACCCGAAGGTGACCATGTTCAGTGGTTATTGGAACACAGTGTTACAAATAGCAACAAAAATTTGAAACCTCTATCAAACGCTGATGTTCATGGTAAAAGGAGTTTATGGCTTCAAGCTGGTGCTGTTTTTATAGTTCTTTGTGGAAAAGAAAGGCCTTCTAGTGAGGATGGTGGGGCTCGAGATACAACCCCTGAAGAAGTTTGGGGACAGATAGAACGAGCACTAGTTGATTGGTACCCAAGCTTCTATCGTGTCATCACATCTGAGCTTCAAAACCAAATAGAAGATGCTAATCTTTCGATGGAAAAAGTGCTTACTAAAAGTTCTTTTGAACAAATTGCTGCTCTTTGGGGCATTTTAAGGGTGCATGATGATAATCGAATTCAAGCAAGTAAGGAGTTACTAAATACTTTATTATCTGACGTGGTAGATAAAGTTAAATCTAGTAGCGAACTACTTAATTTTGTTAAAGATACAGCAAACAATGTAGCTGATGACATCCCCCAATATGTAAATCCAAAACCTGACCCTAATCGGTACAATTTATATTTAAAAACTGTAATGTTTGCAGCAAGAAAAAATTATGATCGTGCAGCTTTGACAGCTGATAAAGAATTTTGTGCCGACGTTTTACATGCTCTCAATGAGCAATTATCTACAGTAAAGGAACTACCAAATTATATATCTACAGGCGTTATTCTTAAAGATTTAGATGACTCTTCATACTACCTATGTATTGCACCGAGCTGTAACACGGTACCGAGCCAGACTACAGGAATGATAGCGCAACGTATGACGCCTCATCGGCCAATGCGCTTTATAAAACTTGCAAATAAAACAGACAAGTTACTGAAATGTTTAAAAGATGCTCATAAATCTAACACTATTTTTATTAGTGATGGTGATAACCGATTGGCTTTGAGTGTTTATGAAGATAGTGATAACCCAACAATTGAGCAAGGTGTTGTACTTAATCACGATACTGATTTTATTGAAGAGGGGAAACATAAGGATGTACAATTTTTTACTACAAACTCTCAAACTAGAGCGCTGGAAATAATTACAAAACGATTAAAACCTATAGTTAGAATGAGAGGTAGCTTTGCCTCACGATATCAAAATACACAACTACAATATGAATCACGTATAGGTGTTGACTTGATAAGTGCTCATTTTCAGTAGTTAGCGCACAAGTTCCAATCGAGGTTAATAAAATAATAGGCTTTATTTCCCTTTAGTAATTCAAAATTTCTTCAGCTTGCCTTTGCTTTAATCGAGATGGATACACTGTATCCATCTCGATTAAAAAATCATGTAAACTCGAGTAAATCTCACTTTCATACACAATTTTCGCAACTTCTTCGGCAACCCTTAGCCCATGGATCAATATAATGGGATATTTATCTTCAATTACTTCTCGTTGAACTGAATCAGAAAAATAGCTAGTTGTTACATATACACCTAGCCAGCCGCGTTTCAATCGAGCCACGGTGCGCGCAATGTGATTCCCACCTGTTGGGGCATTTAATGACTCGCACTTAGCTTGACCTAACACAATCAATTCGACCTTAGAAAATCCACTACCAAGCGTTACCTTGCCGATAAAATCTGCGCCACCGTCACTCGTGCCTTGGGTTACCCAACCTTTTTGATAAATACCATACTCTCTATCTATAACACGCTCTGCGATGACTTCAGCTAAGGCCTCAAAACTATGTTTTTTGTCTGCATAAAAAGCATAAATCTCATTTAATATTCTGTCTGCTTCGCTACCAGGTCGCGGTTTTTGATTAACAACCTTTTCAAGACGTAATTTTGAAACTCGTCGACGTAGTTTATTGAGTGAATTACTACCCTCTTTAAGCCATCGTTGCCAACTCTTAGGTGAAACTTGATTCGTGATATCTAAAGAGAACGCTTTTTGTCGTCGGCTGTTTATCCAATCCCATTCAAAATTTTCATGCTCAGTAGCAATGCACAACACTGTAAAGTCGAAAGCATAGTTTGTAAAAGTTCGCCCGAGTTTGTTATCCCACTGAGTCACTAACTCAACACTATTAATTACGCCAAGCCCCTGAAATTGAGGATACCCTTTGGCAACGCCGTTTCTCACAACACGCCTAAAAAATAAAATTGGCGGTGTTAATGAACGTTCTTGTGGGCAATGTGAATGCGCCAAACGAAATGCCTCAAGTAATGCTTTGTTACCTAGGGCTGTAGCCGGATCTTTGCCTGGCTCCTTGTTATCGCCAAAGTAGCGTATATGACCATTATCAACATCGTAGAAATCTTCCCACGGTGTTTCTGATGAACCTTTTTTATTTGGACTGCTTGATATAAGTATTGCGGGGCGAACAAGCTCACCGGAGTCAGTTTTAATTTTCGCAGAAGCATTAATGCCCTTCTCTAACTGCAGGTTTTTAGCATCCAGTGACCTAGTTAGAAAATGAAAGTTAAGGTAACCATCTTCATAAATATTTTCAGCAGTAGCAGGCTTTTTATATCTAAGTACATCACCAATCTGAATTTCCATATCCGCCCACTGACAACAATGTTTTGTGAGTGACAATATTACAGAGACGCCGTAACAACACAATGTTATTGTTATACTTTATTGATTTATGTCTAGGTAAAAACATGAACAAGAGAGAAGCACTAGATTTTGCAAATCGAAATTTTAATGCTGTATTTACTACATTCAATACTCACTTTGCTAATGTGAACAAGGCTAAGCCAGTTTGGTGGTTAGAGCTTCCAATCAATAAAATAAAATCACCTAGTTTGCCTTATGTTCATTTGCTTCTAAAAAGTGATAAAAGCTTAAACTGGTTAAAAGTAGATAGATTGTACCTTTTCGATAATTTGAATGGCTTTAAAATCAGACAAAATAAAGATGTTATTTGTTTAGAAATAAATACGCTTACATTTCAAAACATGGTTGGCGCAAGCAAAATTTCATTCAAACAGTTTTTAACCTAATACCTAATACCCTAATCACAGCACCAACACATACCTTGTGCTTCTGCCACCCGCGCCGGTTTTGACCAAACACTGTTGCTCGACTAGTTGAGCTAAATGGCGGGTTGCGGTTGCGCGGCTGACTTTTGCGACTTTTTGATATTGGCTACTGCTGATCCCATCACTAAAGTCACCCTCTAGCA
>JBALXO010000129.1:0-7824 GCA_036960615.1 Cocleimonas sp.
GTTTATTTGTAATTCGGTTTGACAAGTATAGAGACAAAGTCTATCTTACCTAGATCAACTCATATATATGAGTTAGATGTGTAAAAACGTAAACTAACTATAAAACACAAAAGAATGTATTTCCAGCAACATTAAAAAACAAAGAAGAATAATAATTGATATAAAAACTCATCAAGAGTTTTACCTAGGAGAAAGAAGAATTGGAATTTTTAAATTACTTCGGTAATGTTTTCACTGTTTACCATATATCACTATTGATTGGTGGGACATTGGCTGGCCTTATATTAGGTGCACTGCCGGGACTGAGTCCTACTATGGCAGTTGCGTTAATGATTCCGTTCACTTTCCATATGGAGCCTGCTGCAGGTTTAATATTGCTAGGCGCGATGTATACTGCGACCGTTGCGGGTGGAGCAATTAGTGCTATTTTAGTCAATGTTCCCGGCGCACCAGCGAATATAGCAACTGCACTAGACGGACACCAACTTGCTGCCAAAGGCCGAGCAGCAGAAGCCCTCATCTATTGTTTCACTAGTTCTTTTGTGGGTGGTGTTATTGGCATATTGGTACTTATCTTCTTTACTCCACCTTTGGCTGAACTTGCACTTAGGTTTGGCCCTACTGAATTATTCTGGATTGCCATTTTAGGTATCACCATTATAGGAACGATAGGCAGTAAGTCAGTTATCACAGGCTTACTCTCAGGCATTATCGGTATTTCATTATCTACCATCGGAGCTAACCCAATGTTGGGTGAAGACCGTTTTGTTTATAGCGAACATCTTGAAAGTGGTATCCATATCGTTGCTGCATTAATCGGTTTATTTGCCATCCCACAAGTACTGGTACTGTTAGAAAAGTCTAAAAAAGCTAAAGAAGATGAGGTATTCGAACTAGGCGAATACAGTGTAATGACATCTGTTTTGTATAATCTTACACGGATCAAAGCGCTTTCTATCGGTTCGATTATTGGGGTTATTGTGGGTGTCATCCCAGGCGCTGGAGGACAGATTGCGGGTTTAGTCGCTTATGACCAAGCGAAGAAATTAAGTAAAGACCCAAGCAAATTTGGCAAGGGCGAACCTGATGGTGTAATTGCAGCTGAATCTGCAAACAACGCGATGGTCGGACCCTCACTAGTACCTTTATTAACATTAAGTATTCCAGGAAGTCCTACAGCAGCAGTATTATTGGGTGGCTTACTGATTCACGGCCTATTCCCTGGCCCTAGCCTATTTACTGAACATGCTGAAGTCACATGGACATTCATCAATTCATTATTAGTAGCCCAGTTTTTCATGTTGGTTATCGGACTTTTCTTGAGCCAACACAGTGGTTGGATTATGAAAGTCCCTAGCCACTTTATGGCAGCAACTATCTTCATTCTTGCAGTTTTTGGTACTTATAGTATTCAACAAAGTTATTCAGATGTACTAATCATGGCTGGACTTGGGGTGATGATGTACTTCGGTAGCAAGCTAGGTTTCAGCCCTGCTCCAGTAGTACTTGGAATCATCCTGGGACCCATTGCGGAAGATAATTTCTTACAAGGTAAACTGATCGGTGATGCGGGTGATGGCATATTTTCGTACTTCACCTCTGGCCCATTAAATATGATCATGATCGCTTTAGTTTTCTTATCGATTGTATACAGTGCTTATTCAGAATCTAAAATGCGAAAAAGAGGAATAGCGTAATGACATTCTTTAAAGTAAAAGAAAACATCACTGCCGTAATCGCTGCCTTAATAGCCATTATTGCGCTATTGACCTCATTTATCGGAACTGATGGAGAAGTATATTTATTTCCGAGAATAGCAGCCGTAATTATTGCCATTCTCGCGGCGAGCTTATTAATTAAAGTATTTATGAATCGAGACACTGAAGTGGTAATGACATCATCACTTATCGAGTGGAAGACTTTGTTACCTAGTTTAGTCATTGGTCTTATTTATTTGATTTGTTTGGAAATTGTCGGTTTTTATGTCTCATCATTTGTGGCTTTTTTCGCTATCGTAGCAGTCTACGGTAAACGCCATATGTTAGACCCTAAACGAGGGTTATTTAAACTCGGGGTCGCCACCATTTTCATGATAGTGCTGTTTTTACTATTCTGGAATTTATTGCATGTTCGTACACCCACAGGTTTTTTAATTTGAACTATAGTTTGAAATGAAAGCTCAAAAGAAATGGAATGCGAAATTGCTTTCCACACAATCCTTAAGGAGGAAACCCATGAACCAAATATCTAAAAAAATGAAAATTGTTGCTGCCGCTGCACTATTAACACTTGGCGCATCAACGTTGTCTGCATATGCAGATACTTACCCAGAACGCCCAATCGGCGTAATGGTTGCTTATAATCCAGGTGGAGCGACTGATTTCCAAGCGCGTATCGCGACTTTAGCTTCAGCTAAAATGAAAGATGATAAACCACTTTCTGTTGGTCAACCAATCTATGTAACTAACAAGCCAGGAGCTGGCGGACGTAAAGGCTGGAACTGGTTCGCATCAAAAGCACCAAAAGATGGTTACATGATGGCAGCTTATAATGTGCCTCATTTCATCGCGCAATCAATCGTATTTGATACTAAATACAACATAGATAACCTAGAGCCAGTAGGAAACTGGGGAGCTGATCCTGCAGTATTGATTGTTGGAAAAGATAGTAAATTCAACAGTGTTAAAGACTTACTAGATTTCGCAAAAGCGAATCCAGGTAAAGTGACTATCAGTGGTGCAGGTAAATTCGTTGGGCACCATATTGCACATCTGCAATTTGCAAAAGCCTCTGGTGCAAAATTGACATACGTTCCTGGTAAAGGTGGTGTTGGTGCAATGAAGTTAGTTAAAGGTGGTCAAACAATGGCTGGATTTAACAATCTATCTGATGCGGCACGTGCACAGGGTGATATCAAAATTCTAGCTGTTGCAGATCTAGAGCGTCATGCATTCTTACCAGATGTTCCTACACTTAAAGAGTCAGGCGTTGACGTTGATAATTCTAGTGTTAACTTCCGTGGCCTAATGGTTCCAAAAGGAACTCCACAAAATGTTATAGATCATCTTGCAGCAACCGTCCCAACCATGTTCAAAGATAAAAAGACCATGGGTAAAATGAAGCAAACTAACTCACCTGTTAAAACAATGAATCGTGATGAAGTTATTGCGATGTGGAAAGAGCGTCAAGCCGCTTTATCTGTGTTACTTGCTGATTTAAAGAAGTAAGAAATATAAGTAAAATTAGAAACTGGCGATTATTGTATCGCCAGTTTCTTTAAAATGAATATGAAGAAAAACATCCAAAATTCAAACAATTTTAAAAGCATTATCCCAGATTTTTAACACTATATAAAAACCAATATTATGACTAAAAATGAACCAGCAGCGACTTCAGCAGCAGTCAGCGAGCTCGTAGCACGTGCCCGAAAGGCACAGGCTATCATTAATGATTACACTCAAGAGCAAGTAGACGAAGTCGTCACTGCATTAGGTTGGAGCATCATCAACCCTGAAAATAATGTAGAGCTGGCGACCATGTCAGTGGCTGATACTGGTCTTGGTAATGTAGAGGATAAAATCACAAAGAATCATCGTAAGACATTAGGTTTATTACGTGATTTAGACGGGGTTAAAACCGTTGGCGTAGTATCAAAAGATGAAGCCAAAGGAATCATAGAAATTGCCCGTCCTGTTGGTGTAGTTGGAGCGATTGTCCCTTCAACCAATCCGGCAGCTACACCCGCTAATAAAACCATCAATGCGATCAAATGCCGTAATGCAATGATTATTGCACCCTCTCCTAAAGGAGCTGGAAGTTGCGCTCGTTTAGTAGAATTTATGCACGTCGAATTAGAACGAATCGGAGCACCAAAAGATTTAGTACAACACCTCCCTTTCCCGATTAACAAAGCCGATACGCAACAGTTAATGCGTGAAGTCGATTTAGTTGTCGCTACAGGTTCACAAAATAATATTCGTGATGCTTATGCTTGCGGTAGTCCTGCTGTTGGTGTTGGTGCAGGTAATGTGGTTTCGATTGTTGATGAGACTGCAGATTTAAATTCAGCTGCTGCAAAAATCGTCGCATCAAAATCATTTGATAATGCCACTAGTTGTTCATCCGAAAACCATTTAGTGATTGTCGATGCCATATTCGATGACATGATCAAAGCATTAGCAGATAACAATGCTGTGTTAGTTGAAGGCGAAAATCGTGACAAGATCATTACTAATTTATTTCCTGAAGGACGTTTAAGCTCAACGTTAATCGCAAAAAAGGCACATGAAATGGCAGCTACCTGCGAACTCGATACGCCGAATGCAGAAACCGCTAAAGTATTACTCATAGAAAACACAGGTATTGGCGCAGGGTTTCCTTTAACGGGCGAGAAACTCTCACCAGTATTAGCATTATATCGAGCTAAAGATTTTACTGATGCGGCCAGAATTGCAGATGACATTATGGCGTATCAAGGTCGAGGTCACTCAATTAGTATTCACACCAATAACGATGATCGCCCATTAGAACTAGGCTTAAATCTTCCAGCCTGTCGCGTTATCGTCAATCAAGCACATTGTTTCGCTACTGGCGGTAGCTTTGACAATGGCCTGCCATTCTCGCTTTCGATGGGTTGTGGCACATGGGGTAATAACAATATGTCGGATAATATGAATTATAAAAATTATCTGAACACGACTCGGATTTCACGCACTATTCCCGTCAACCAACCTTCTTTGGATTCTGTATTTGGCGACTATTGGCAAGCACATAGTATTAGTGCAGTTGCTGATTAGAAACAAATAAGTAGGAGAAACGAACATGCAAAGCGTTAAAGAAATCATCGACAGAGGTGCTGAAAAACATCCCGATCGACTGTTTTTATTGGCAACTGAGAGCGGCAATAAAAGTTGCACTTGGGAAGAGTTACAAAACACGTCTCAGCAGATTGGCGCACTACTTGATGAGGAAAATATAAGTGAAGGCGAGACGGTATCTTTCATTTTAGATAATGGTTATTGGACTACTTTACTGTTGCTTGGCGTGATGTATAGCAATCGTGTTATTTTGGCACTTAATGCACTCAGTGGATCAGAAGCGCTTTCTTATGTAACTGAGCATTCGGAAGCTAAATTAATTTTTGCCAATCAAAAGTATCAAGAAATATTTAGTTCAGTATTCGAACAACTCCCTAATTCAACTCGCATTATTGATACCGATGAAAATGATGGCATAGCTATTGCTCTGCCTACCGCAAGCTCATCAAATGCTGCTCCGACTGCAGATGATATTGCAATATTGATGTACACCTCAGGGACTACAGGTAAACCTAAGGGTGTTTTGCTCTCACATAAAAACGTCATTGCTGGCGGACGTAATACTGCCGTAGCACACGGCTTAACAGCTGATGATATCGCAATGTGCGTTCTGCCTCTGTGCCATATCAATGCTCAAATGGTCTCAGTAATGAGCACTTTATACAGTGGTGGCCAGTTAGTCATAGCGCCAAAATTTAGTGCTTCAAAGTTTTGGCAGGATTTAGAAACTTATAAATGTACGTGGTTTAGTATCGTCCCGACCGTAATATCATATCTAATAGATCACAATGCTGATGGTGTACCAGAATCAACAATGCAAACGCTAAAAACACAAATACGTTTTGGACGTTCCGCATCGGCAGCATTATCTCCTGCAAAACATCAATTGTTTGAGGAACGTTTCGGTGTTCACATTATAGAAACAATGGGCCTTACTGAAACTGCAGCCCAAATCTTATCTAATCCAATGCCTCCAGCAACTATCAAATATGGTTCACCAGGAATCGCATTTGGCAACGAAGCTAAAATCATGCACAAAGATGGCAATGATGCAGATACAGGGAAAATCGGTGAATTAATGATTCGCGGTGATAACGTCATGCAGGGTTATTATAAAAACCCAAAAGTGACTGCAGAAAACTTTACTGCGGATGGCTGGTTACATACTGGCGATTTAGCTTATGAAGACGAAGATGGTTTTTTCTTTATTACAGGTCGTTTAAAAGAACTCATTATCAAAGGTGGTGAAAACATTGCACCGCGTGAAATTGATGATATTCTTTATGGTCACCCTGCAGTGTTAGAAGCAGCCGCATTTGGTATCGATGACGAACATTATGGCCAAGAAGTGATGGCCTCAGTGGCACTCTGTCCTGGTATGGAAGTCAGTTGTGAAGAGCTTCTAGACTTATGTGTTAAGAAGCTGGGAAAATATAAAGCACCCAAAGAAATTTCTATTTTAGCTGAGCTACCCAAAGGGCCTTCTGGTAAAATACAGCGTCTTAAATTAAGTGCGTAAGACGGTATTAAATTATGAACCCTGATTTCATCAAACTTGCTCAACAAGTTAAACGTCACATTGTTCTTCCTGAAAGTAACGATGATCGTATCTTAGAAGCGGCGTCTGAAGTCGACAAAAATAATATTGCTACAATTACCTTACTCGGAAGTGTTGAGGTAATCATTACTCGATTAAACGAACTTAAACTGAGTCTTGGTAATATCCAAATAGTTGATCCGAATGATGTCGAAAATCCCCATTCAAAAATTTATGCCGAAGCTTTATATGAACGTCGCAAACACAAAGGTATTAGCCAAGATGAAGCTGCAGAACTGAGTAAAAGTCCACTCTATTACGGCGATTTAATGGTCCATGCTGGTGATGCTGATGCCTGTGTCGCTGGTGTGATTAATTCCACAGGCAATGTGATTCGTGCAGCCTTACACGTTCTTGGCACTAAATCAAAAGCGACTAGACTCTCTAGTTTCTTCATTATGCTCAGTGATAAAGTTGACGTTCCAAGCCCTATCATATTTGCCGATTGTGCGATTAATATTGATCCAGATGCTGAAATACTGGCAGATATAGCTATTCAAAGTTCGCAGAATGCTGTTTCACTTTTGGGTTTGGAACCTAAAGTAGCGATGTTGTCATTTTCAACTAATGCTAGCGCAAAACACGCTGAAGTAGACAAGGTTCGCAACGCCGTTGAAATCATCAATAAAAAACAACCTGATTTAACTGTTATTGGTGATGTGCAATTCGATGCGGCTTTCTCAAATGAAGTATTGAACATAAAATGGAAAGGCAATAGCTTCCAAGCACCTGCGAATATATTCGTTTTTCCTTCACTCGAAGCGGGAAATATTGGCTATAAGATTGCTGAAAGAATCGGTGGAGCAGATGCCATCGGCCCTATTCTGCAAGGCTTAGCTAAACCAGTAAATGATTTATCTCGTGGTGCGGATGTTGAAGATATTATCAAGACCATTGCAGTCACATCACTTCAGGTTGTCGATTAGACATCAATAATTAGTTTAAAAAAGACACCCCCCACCTTTTAGCCTGTTTTCAGTGAAACAGCCAAAAAGATGGGGGGTGTCTTTTTTTATATTAGGCGAAACAAAAAGCTCGTCAAATAGAATAACTATAACAACGAGCTCTTTTATTAGTCAACTGAGTTCAATTTGCTTAGAGCATTTCTCTTTTCTAACTCAGTCATAAAACGATGCTTTATAACAACTGGGTCCATAGTGATTACTGGTACAGGAATATTTCCTGATTCGCATTTACACACAATTACTGTCATTTTTTTACTATCGATAGCGGCTTGCATAACTTCAACCGCATCTTCTGCTTGGCATTCAATCACATTTTCGCAACCACAAGCAGATGCTACTGCCGCAAGAGAGGTTTTCAAGCCTGCATAAGTCGGTTGATCGCCAGTAGAACCGTAACTGCCGTTATCTATAATTAATAGAATAAAGTTGTCAGCAACGTTATTAG
>JBALXO010000130.1:0-7788 GCA_036960615.1 Cocleimonas sp.
GGACCCGTTGCTGGTTCTTTGAATTGGAGACTAATGACTCCTGCTATATCTCCTGTATTTTGTCGCCATTGCGAAGTAAATTCTGCTAATGAGGTAGACCGAGTTTCAGTATCAAGAAAATCTAAACTGATGGTAGCTAAATGAGCTCCTGACTCTGAAGAATCGGCATTCTCACCGTAAGATACTTGTATGTTTTTTATTAAAGGTGCAGGTTCAGTCTGTTGGAAGCCTTGTTGTGTTTTACGTGCGGCAGTGATTAGTTTCTCAACGGTTTCTTCTGTGCGAGCTAAAGGTGTGCCTTGTGAATACAAAACGCGCGCTTCTAAGGCATTTCCCTCAAGCTCAGGGAAACCTTTGAATTTAACTGTGCCTGTCACTAACATGCCTATTGATAAAATCAACATTGCAAAGGCGAAGCCAACGGTTATATAACGATAAGCAATAGCTACTTCAGCAAATTTTGTGACCTTATTTCGTAATTTTAAGAAATACTTCTCAAATGTTTGTCGCCACTTAGGTAGCTCTTTTTTATGAGAGTGTTCAAGAGCATGCTTCAAATGATGGGGCAATATGAGAAAAGCTTCTAACAAACTAAACACTAATACAGCTAACAATACGACTGGCAAAACACTCAAAACCTGACCCATCTCGCCTTTCATAAATATCAAACTGCCAAATAATAAAGCAGATGTTATAAAGGATGAGAAAACTCCACGTGCTACTTTTTCAGTGCCAGAAATTGCAGCATCTAAAGGTGATTTTCCGTGATTGTATTCATGAGAGATACTCTCCGATAGAACAATCGCATCGTCCATTAAAATACCAATTGCCATCAGCAACGCGACCATCGAAATCATATTGATACTGATTCCAATAACGCTCATTACTGCCAATCCGCCAAGGAAAGAAACAGGTAAACCGAGTGCAACCCAAAAGGTATAGCGAAAACTAAAGAAGAAGAACAAAGCCAAAGTGGCTAATAACAAACCTTGCCAACCGTTAGTTAACAATAATCCAAGTCGATCCTTAACCACTGATGCTTGATCTTGCGTAAGCACTAACTCAGTACCTTCTGGTAAACGAGCATTTTCTTTATCCGCAAAGGCTTTTACAGCATCGAAAATAGTGATCGTATCGTCATTGGTATTTTTGTGAATTTTGAGAAGTGCTGCTGTTTTGCCGTTAAGCTCGACTCTATTTTCTTGGTTTTCAAATTTATCTTCAACAGTGGCAATATCACCAAGCTTAATTTCACCGCCTTTATCTGTATTTAAAATAACTAAAGTCGCTAATTCATCAGCTGTCTTTTTCGCATTATCGAAACGTATTTGATACGAAGTATTTTTGGACTCAAGAGTTCCTGCCGGTAATTCAATAGCTTGTGTTTTAATTAAATCAGCAACATTTTGTATGCTTAAATTGTATTTGAGCATTGCATCGGGTTTAACCAATACATTGAGTTGATGAGTAGAAAACCCAGCGACAGTAACAATGGGAACTTCAGGCAAAGCAAGTAACTGGTCGCGATAATATTGCGCAAGTGATTTAAGTTCTGGTGAAGTTAATTTTTCACCCGTTATTGCCACTGTAACTACAGGAGTTGTTCTACCTAGCTCGGTAATGACGGGATCTTCAGTATTCGCGGGAAAATCAGTAATACCATCAACCGCTGCTTTTATATCATCAATGAATTGGCGCATGTCGCCGCTTTCTTGCATTTCCATTAAGAGAATGCCCAAATTATCACGTGCTTCACAACGTTGCTCTTTGGTAAAACTTATGCCGTCGGTAGCATCTTCAAGTCTATTACAAATTCCTTCTTCTACATCTGCAGGACTTGCTCCTGGGTAAGCAGCGGTAACTTGTACTCGATAGAGTTCAATTTTGGGAAATGTCTCTTTATTTAAGCTGGGCAATGCCACTATACCGATAGCAATTATTGCCATCATTAAGATATTTGCAGCCGTAGGATGCCTTGCGAAATAGCGAATCATTGTGAGCTTTTCTCATCGCTAGCTTCTGAGCCTAATGCAAGTAAGGCAATTTCTTCTTGAGAATTTTCTGATTCTATAGGGTTTAATTTCAAACCCTGAATAACAGGCACTAAATCACTGATTACGATTTTTTCTCCATCGCTTATCCCTGTTTTTATGACCAATAATTCTCCTTGAGCGTAGAGGATTTCAACGGGTTTAATGTCTAAGGTATTGTCCTTGCTGACAGTATAAACACGACCTTCATGTAGTGCTTTTCGTGGGATAACCAACATGTTTGTCGGTTGCGAGAGAAATTCTACTGAGGTGTACATACCTTTAATTAAAGGCGGACGAATCCCTGGAATAACACCTTCGTAGGGATTTTTAACCGAAACAACCATACCTAAGGTATCTCTTGTTGGATCGACTGATTCACTTAAGCGGAGTAATTCTGCATTCCAAAAAGAAGAATGCTCACCGCCCACAATTCGCACTTTTATGTCAAGATCCCATTCCTCTATAACTTTCTGTAAATTTGAAGTGTTTTGTAAACTCTCTGATGTAAGTTTGTTACTCATGGCTTTAGCTAATGGTCGAACTTGCTTTACAGGTAATTGTGCATTTATTTCTACTGCTTGGATTCCCAAAGCTTCAAATAACAGACTTCCTGCAGAAACAAATTCACCCGCTTCTACTGAAACCGAACCTATGCGAGCATCAAAAGGTAAAATAACGGCGGTTCGTACTAATGTATCTTTACTTTGATCTACTTGGCTTTTGGATTGTTTGATCTGAGCGCGAGTTGATGATTTTTTACTTGCATAAGTATTTAGTTTTCCTTGTAAATCTTGAACGTTTGAACGCAGTTGTAATACTTTTTGCTCCTCAAGGTTGAGTTGATTCCGTGCAAGTGTTCCTTTGGAAACCAATTGTTTCACACGGTTTAATTCCGCTGTTCCAATGTTTAGATTTTTCTTAGCAATCAAAAGAGAACGCTGAGCACTGTCTTCTTCTGTTTTTAATTGCTGTAGTGAAGATTGGCTACTAGCTAAACCAGCTTGACTCGAATCCAATGAAATCTCAAAGGTAGTTGCATCAATTTTTAAAACCGTTGTACCTTTCGGTAAAATTCCACCTTGTTTCAATTTAGGGTGGATATAACTGATTTTACCGTTAACTTCCGACTTGGCGTTTAATACCGTTTCAGGTTCGACATTGCCATAAGCAATAGCTCGGGCACGAAAAGGAATATTTTTAGCTGTAATGTATTCGATTGTTTTAACCGGCAGAGCAATATCCTCATGCTCAATGGCTTGTTTTGATTTGAGTTGCATCATCACCAGAGCGATTGCTCCGACGATTATTAAGGGTAAAAAGATGAAATTTTTGAATATTTTTTTCATAATATAAATGCCCAAAGTAGTAAACGATTAGGTTTAATTGAAACTATCAGAAAGTGGGGGGGTGTCTATTACTTAAAATTATACAACTTCAAAATTACTCTATAAGTTGATTTTTCTCAACTCATTGGTGATTAATTTAATCCAATCTATAACACTTAATTAGAGGTTCTTAACAGGGCTCGGTCTAATTTTTTTAATCTAGTTGGCGTTCCAATATCTCGCCAATCGCCAGTATACAGCTCACCACTGATTAGGTTTTCACGCATTTTCTCACGCAATAATGGCGCTAATGGACGTTTACCTTGTTCGAGATTTTTAAACAAATCAGGATGGTAATAACCAATACCGCTAAAAGTGAATTTATTATCACCCGATTGATTTAAACGAGTATCGTTTAAATCAAAATCACCCTTTGGATTATGTTCTGGATTGTTCACCAATACTAAATGGGCTAAATCACCAAGGCCGTCTTTCGGTAATGGACTGATATTTGAGTAGGGAAAATTACACCAAACATCACCGTTGACTACAAGAAAAGGCTCATCATCCAACTCTTCACAAAGTAAGGGCAATGCTTTGATAATTCCACCAGCGGTTTCGAGCGCGCCTTCTTGTTGCTCATCTGAATAGTGCAAATTCACACCAAATTTTGAGCCATCTCCTAAGACAGCTGGAATTTTATCACCTAGCCATGCGATGTTGATGACTATATCTTCAAAACCTGCTTTCTTAAGGTTTTCGATATGCCAAACAATGAGTGGTTTCCCTCCCACTTCAAGTAATGGTTTTGGAGTGTGGTCGGTTAATGGACGCATTCGATCGCCACGTCCTGCGGCCAGAATCATAGCTTTCATTGTTATGTCTTTACCACGTCAACTAGCTCAGCTATTTGTTGAGATATGTTCCACTCATTAAACAATTCGCACAGCGGTCGCGTATCTTCGTATTTTTGCGCAACGCGCATCATGTATTCCAACGTCAGTGGCAAATCGTCTAAGTAGTTTGCTTTACCATCACGATGATTTAACCGCGAAAAAATACCGAGTACTTTGATATGACGTTGCAAACCCATGTAATCGAACCATTCGATAAAAGTCTCATCGCTAATGTTTTTATCACCGATATTGGATAACGAATCTGAGTGTTCGAGCAAACGTTTAAAATCTAACACCCAAGCTTCGACCTGGTCATTTGGCCATTCGACATAACAGTCGCGCAGTAATGAAGCTAAATCATAAGTAACGGGGCCAAGCATCGCGTCTTGGTAGTCAATAACACCAGGGTTGCCATCAGAGGTAATCATTAAATTTCTCGAATGATAATCGCGATGCACGAACACTTGCGGTTGCTCTAAAACTTTCGTCACAATGTTATTCAGGCATCGATTGATAGTGTTTGTTTGCTCGGTATTTGGTTTTATATTTAGATGCACTTGCAAAAACCACTCAGGCATATACTGCATTTCTAACATCAGAAAATCAGCATTATACTCAGGTAAGTCTTGCGTATTCGCTTGTTGGATTTTTATCAGCGCTTGCAGGGCATCTGCATAAAGTGGGTCTGCGGAAGTATTATTCAGATGATCTAAATAAGGCGTATTACCGAGATCTTCAAGCAATAAAAAACCTTGCGCTAAATCTTGCCTAATTATTTTAGGCGCATGCACCTTGGCATCTAGTAAGCGCTTGGTAACATCAATAAATGGCGCACAGTCTTCTTTTTCTGGCGGCGCATCCATCGCGATGGTTGTTTCACCCTCATTAAATACACGGAAATAGCGACGGAAACTGGCATCAGCAGAGGCAACTTCAATGCTTGCTTGTGGCCAGTCCTGTTGTATCCATTGAGTGAGTTGTATTAAACGTTGATCGTTTTGCATTAGTTGAATTGGAAGTTTATAAAAAGTGCCAGCTGTGTTTTAGCGAGACAATTGCTTTAGCTTACCCGAAGGGCACTGTTGAAAATAGAGAGCTTTGCATAAATTCTAAAATTGTTTTTAAACTACAAAAACAAATTATCATTCAAAAAAGTGGGGAGGTGTGTTTTATTAAGTCTCACACACTAAAAGCTTATGAGGCTTAAGGTAAATTAGCTACTTTTTAAACCCAGTGCTTTGAAAACTATCGCTGCGGGACAAAATCCAGTAAACGACTGTTGGAAAAGGTTAAACCCAATAAAAACGGTAAACCAAACAAAGTTGGGATGAACGAAGTGAGTCAGTAACAAACTGATGATAATCATTACCCCTGCGAAAGCACTTACTGCATTACTAATAGTCATATTTATTCTCCTAGTTAAATTTATTTTCTGTTTTCAAACGGCTCATAATCACGCGGTAAAGCTCCTTCATAGAGCTGTCTTGGGCGACCAATTTTTGATTCTGGGTCACGCATCATTTCATCCCAATGTGAAATCCAGCCAACGGTTCGCGACATCGCAAAAATTACTGTAAACATATTTAGAGGAATGCCCATCGCTAGTAAAATAATACCCGAGTAGAAATCTACATTTGGGTACAAATTACGTGACACGAAATAGTCATCTTCAAGCGCAATACGTTCAATTTCCATCGCGGTATCAAATAATTCTTGATACTGACTGCCCTTACCTAAGTGTGCCAACAATTCATGGCAGGTATCACGAATAATCGTAGCGCGTGGGTCATGATTTTTATAAACACGATGACCGAATCCCATTAGACGGAAGCGATCAGTTTTGTCTTTTGCACGATCAATATAATATGGCACATCATTATCGGACTCGACAATATCAACCAACATTTTGATAACTGCTTCATTAGCCCCACCATGTGCTGGCCCCCAAAGTGATGCGATTCCAGCAGAAACGGCAGCAAATGGATTCGACTCCGAACTGCCCGCTAATCTTACCGTAGATGTTGAGGCATTTTGCTCATGATCGGCATGCAGAATCATAATCAGATCTAAAGCCTTAACCATAAACGGATCAGGCACGTAATCTTCAGTTGGTAAACTAAACATCATGTGCAAGAAGTTCTCTGCATAACCCAAACGATTTTGCGGATAGGTAAAGGGTAAACCTGTGGCATAACGATAGCTCCATGCCGCAATTGTTGGCATTTTAGCAATAAGGCGATGCACCGCTTTCATACGATCAGCTTCATTATGAATATTCATGTGCTTATGATAGAAAGATGACAATGCACCCACCACACCCACCATAATAGACATCGGATGTGCATCACGACGGAAACCACTATAGAAGCGTTTTAACGCTTCATGCAAGGCGGTGTGATTTGTAATATCTTTTTTAAACTCATCGCATTGTTCAGCATTGGGTAATTCGCCGTGCAACAACAAATAACAAGTCTCTAGAAAATTACTTTTGTCTGCCAATTGCTCGATAGGATAACCACCGTACTGCAAAATACCTTCTTCACCATCAAGAAAAGTAATTGAACTGCGACAACTTGCTGTTGAAACAAAACCTGGATCGAAAGTGAAGTAACCCATTTGTGAGTAAAGACTACGCACATCAATAGTAGGAATGCCATTCGTTGGGCGTAAAATCGGTAACTCGATCGACTGGCCTGTCGAATTATCCGTTAAAGTTACCGTTTCTTTTTTATCACTCATAGTTTTATTACGTCTTACATTTGCTTTTGGACGGATTACTTTAACAGAATTTACATTGCAGTTCTCGTTAAGGGTCTTAAATACGCTATGATGTATTTGAATACTAAACCGCTAAAATCATAAGCATTATGAGTAATACCAAGCCTTTTTGGCAAAGCAAATCTCTAACAGAAATGAATCGCGATGAGTGGGAAAGCCTCTGCGATCATTGTGGTAAATGCTGTCTGTTAAAACTGCAAGACGATGAAGATGATGACGAAAAGTCTTCAACACAAAGCCATGCTGATTCCTTTACTCAAAAAGATACTGATGGTTCTGTCTATTACACCAACGTAGTGTGTGACTTATTTGATAAAGACGACGGTCATTGCACAGATTATTGGAACCGCGAAGAACGTGTACCCACTTGTATCCGCCTAACTCAAGACAATCTCGCTGATTTAGCATGGATGCCGCCGAGCTGTTCATATAAACGTGTCATGGAAGGTCGTGGCTTAGCTAAATGGCATCATTTGATCACAGGAGATAAAAACACCATCCATGAAAAAAACCAATCTGTATTGGGTCGTGTCGTATTTGAAAACGAAGTAGATGAAGACGATTTAGAGGAGCATATCGTCACATGGCCACTGAAATAACATCTGTACGATTAGACAAATGGCTGTGGGCATCACGCTTTTTTAAAACACGTAAAGATTCAGTCGATGCCATCAATGGCGGCAAAGTACACCTTAATGGCGCACGCGTAAAACCCTCACGCAATGTGCAAATTAACGACCGCTTAGAAATCACTCG